>JBGUWA010000230.1:0-4406 GCA_045220635.1 Candidatus Alloenteromonas sp.
TGACGGCAGGCGAACGCAAGCGGTCTTTCTCGCACCGCGAAATTGATCCCAGCGAGATCTCATTTGATTCCTTACGGGAACATCTCCCCGGTTGGATAGAAGAACAAAACAAGGAGTGACTATATGATTAAGGTCAACAAAGAACACATTCTTCGTGATGTCGACATGAAGGCGTTTGAAGACAAGATCGCCCATGTCCATGGACTAATTGAAAACAGAAATGGCCCTGGCGCCGACTATTTGGGCTGGGCGCATTATCCGGATACCTATGACAAGGACGAATTCGAACGCATCATCAAGGCGGCGAAGGAAATCCGCGAGAAATATGAAGTGCTTCTCGTCTGCGGCATCGGCGGTTCCTATCTTGGCGCCCGCGCGGCGATCGAAGCCTTGAACGGCCTCCATAGCCAAGACAAGGTCGAAATCATCTATTTCGGCCAAACCCTCTCCCCCACTTATGTGAAACAGGTCCTCGACTATCTTGAGAACAAGAAATTCGCGATTAACGTCATCTCCAAATCGGGCACGACCACCGAAACGGCCGTCGCGTTCCGCTTGGCTCGCGATTTGTTGGTCCGCAAGCTTGGCAAAGAAGAAGCCGCGAAGGCCATCTATGCCACGACGGACAAAGAAAGAGGCGCCTTGCTCCAGCTTTGCAAGAAATATGGCTACGAACGTTTCGTCCTTCCTGCCGACATTGGTGGACGTTATAGCGTCTTCACCGCGGTCGGTTTGCTTCCGATGGCGGTCGCGGGCATTGACATCCGCGCCTTCATGAACGGCATGAAGAAAGGCTTGGAGCTCTATGGCAAGGAAAAGAACAACCCTGCCTACGAATACGGCGTCCTCCGCCACGTCCTTTATAAAGCCGGTTATCCCGTTGAAATGCTCGTCGCTTATGAACCGAGCCTCGTCCAACTCGGCGAATGGTGGAAGCAGCTCTTTGGCGAATCCGAGGGCAAAGACCACACCGGCCTTCTTCCCGACGCGGCGACCTTCACGACCGACCTCCACTCTTTGGGCCAGTTTATCCAAGAAGGCTCCCCTGTTCTCTTCGAAACCGTTTTGGACATTGAAGTCCCCGCGGTGGATGTCATCGTTCCGCACGACGAAGACGACCTCGATGGTTTGAACTACCTCGAAGGCAAAGGCCTCGACTACGTCAATAAGAAGGCCCACGACGGCACTCTCGCCGCTCACGAAGAGGTTGGCGGCGTGCCCAACATCCTCATCTCTTTGGAGCGTTTGGATGCGGAAGGACTCGGCGAATTGATGTACTTCTTCATGAGGGCTTGCGCGATGAGTTGCTACCTCAACGAAGTCAATCCGTTCAACCAACCGGGCGTCGAAGTGTACAAAAAGAACATGTTCGCCTTGCTCGGAAAGCCGGGTTACACCAAGTAAAAGCTAGATTTCATCGAGGTTTTTATGGGCTCAAAACGAGCCCATTTTTCTTTGCCGAATTTGATTGACCCCGATAGGGCACGATGGTATATTTTATGAGCGCGCTCGGCGCCCCGCGGATGCTTAGCTCAGCGGGAGAGCATCGCCCTTACAAGGCGGGGGTCGTAGGTTCGAAACCTACAGCATCCACCAACCAAGTTTGGGCCCTGAGCGTTGCGACAAGAGTGTAGTGGTACTGGGTGAATAGCGAAGTGGCCAAACGCGGTTGACTGTAAATCAATTCCTTCGGGTTCGGTGGTTCAAATCCATCTTCACCCACCACTCTTTCTAGAAACGCCTTGGGATGTAGCCAAGCGGTAAGGCAATGGACTTTGACTCCATGACGCGCTGGTTCGATCCCAGCCATCCCAGCCAACTCCTCCGCTAGCTCAGTGGTAGAGCATTCGACTTTTAATCGAAGGGTCCTGAGTTCGAGTCTCAGGCGGGGGACCATTCGCGTTGCATAATCAATCAGCCCGGCGATCCCGGGCTTTTCTTGTGCCGCTCTGGCCCCACCAAAGCTAGGATTGATGCAACTTTCTTTAATAAAGAAAACACTTTTAGCACTCTCCACTTGAAAGTGCCAAATGTTTGTACCATTATATTGGGGTTGAAAGGAGAACATCATGAAACAAGAAAAAACATTTGAAACCGAGTCGCGTCAGCTGCTCGATCTCATGATCAATTCCATCTATTCCGAAAAGGAAATCTTTCTAAGAGAACTTTTATCCAACGCGAGCGACGCCATCGACAAATATCGCTATCTTTCTTTGACCAAAGCCGATCAATACCCCGCGACGGAACATGAAATCCGCATCGATGCCAACGAAAAAGAAGGCACCATCACCATTACCGATAATGGCATCGGCATGTCCCTAGAAGACATTGAAAAGAATCTTGGCACGATTGCCAAATCCGGTTCGAAGGAATTCATGGCCAAGTTCAAGAAGGCACGTGAATCCGAGGATTTCTCCATCATCGGTCAGTTCGGCGTCGGCTTCTATAGTTCGTTCATGGTCGCGGATTGGGTCGAGGTATTGTCCAAGCCAGTCGATGGAGACGCCCATCTCTTCCATAGCGAAGGCAAAGACACCTACACCGTCGAAGACGCGACCGCCGATTTCGATCATGGCACGCGCGTGGTTGTGCATCTAAAAAAGGATAAGGATGACCTCCGCTACTCCGATTACCTTAAGTCCTATCGAATCGAAGGCCTTGTGAAGAAATATAGCGACTATATCCGCTACCCCATCAAGATGAAGGTTTCGGTCTCAAAACCCGACCTCGATGGCGAAGGAAAACCCATCGAAGGCAAATACCATGACGAAATCGAAGACAAGACTTTGAACTCGATGATCCCGTTATGGAAGAAATCGGTCAACGACGTCAAAGAAGAAGACCTCAAGGAATTCTATAAGAGCAAATTCGGCGATTTCGAGGATCCCTCGCTCTCCCTTAACGTCCACGCGGAAGGTCTATACACCTACGAAGCGTTGCTCTTCATCCCTTCGCACGTTCCTTATGACTTCTATAGCGAATCCTATGAGCAGGGGCTTTCCCTTTATAGCCGTGGCATCTTCATCCAAGACCATTACAAAGAGTTGATTCCGAACTATCTCCGCTTCGTCAAAGGTTTGGTCGATAGCGATGATTTCCCGCTTAATGTTTCGCGAGAAATGCTGCAAAAGACGCCTGAAATGACGAAAATCGCGAAAAACATTGAAGCCAAAATCATTGCAGAACTCAAAAAAACCAAGAAGAACGACAGCGAAAAATACCTCAAGTTCTTCGACATGTTTGGCGAGTACCTCAAGTATGGCATCTACTCCTCCTATGGCATGAAGAAAGACGAGCTTCAGGATTTGTTGCTCTTCTATCACCTCAACGGTGAAGACCGCATCTCGCTTGAAGACTATGTCAAAGGCATGGATAAAAAGCAAAAAGACATCTTCTTCGCCTCGGGCAAGACTCTCGCGGAAATCCGTTCGTTGCCGCAGCTTGAGCAAAAGAAGAAAGACGGCATCGATGTCTTGCTCCTCAATAAGAACATCGATGAGTTCTGCATCATGTCGATGAACGAATACGACAAGAAGCCGTTCAAAGACGTTTCCTCCGAAGCGGATAAAGAGCTTAGCGACGAGAAGAAGGAAGAGCTTGAACGTCTCACCACCGACAACAAACGCATCCTCGATAACCTCAAAGAAGGTCTGGCAGGAAAGGTTGACGACGTCGTCTTCTCCGCCAAGCTCGTCGATTCGCCCGTTTGCTTGACCACCAAGGAAGGCATCTCCATGAATGCCGAGCGCGTCTTGAACGAAGAGCCTGGAGAACATGAAGACGTGAAGTCCAGCAAGGTGCTTGAGATCAACCCAAGCCATGAGCTCTTCACCGCCCTAGCAAACCTCTCTTCCGACGAGGAAGTGAAGGACCTTGCCTCCGTCTTATATGACGAAGCAATGCTCTTACAAGGCTATGAAGTCGAGGACAAAGCGGGCTTCGTTCGCAAATTAAACGCCATATTGGTGAAGGCCACGAAAGCCTAAAACCCGCATCATTACTGATCGCCTCAAAATTTGGGGCGATTTTTTTACGATTTTTTCTACATTCCGCGTTTTTCCTCCAATAGGTAAATGGAGGTACTCTTCATGGAAGAAAACAATACTAACCGACCTCAGGATAATGAGGTGCGAATCGCCCTGGATGGTAAACGCGTCCAAGACCTTTCACCCGCTTTGCAAGACTTCGTCGAATCCCTTTTCCCGAAAGCCAAACAAAGCGACGTCGTGAAGTGCGAACTTTGCGACAGATACGAGAAGCCAGATGTCCGCATCGTCGTCGGCGATGAGATGCATTTCGTCTCGCTGAAATCCGGACGAAGCAAATCCATCCATTACGAAAGCATCCGGAACCTCATCTTGTTTCTCCGTAGCCTTGGCGTCAGCGAGGCCACGCAGAAAACGTTG
>JBGUWA010000231.1:0-2629 GCA_045220635.1 Candidatus Alloenteromonas sp.
AACACCTCGGCTTCCTCGCCATTTTCACCCGGGACGACATCTGCAACAAGTCCGTTCGCATCGCCGGGATTTGATTTGACTCCCGTATCGCGTTCTGTTCCGGTCTCTGGATCGATGAATGTCGACCGGGCCGCTGTTTCGTCGCCGGAGAGGATCCCAGTTGGCTTCAATCCGTCGGCCCCGCCGCTCCCAACCGTTCCCGATTCCGTTTCTCCCCCTTTCTTTCTTTCGTCTATATCTGGAAGAAGATCGGCTAAACCAGGGATGATGATTTCGTTTTTCGTGGCGTCGGGACGGAGATGTTTTTCCAGCATCCGATTAACAAAATCTTCGACTTCACGCAAGGCGTGCTTGCGAGGAGCCTTGTCGTCGCCGTCATAGTTCGCAGCGTCCCAAGAACCATGATCTGGTGGTTCCGTGTCCTTCAACATTTCGTTGCCCTCTTTGTTGAGACATACAAAAACGGCAGCGAACGGAGGATACTGGATTTTTCCCCTCTTGAAAATGGCCATGCGCGGCATCCGCATGTAGACTATTCGTTTTGGAAGATCGGCCGAACTCCAGTCGAGGTATAGGCGAACTTGACCTACATAGGGCAACACATCCTCCTCAATCGCAGTCTTTGGAATACTCGCGACGGCATTTTCCAGCGCTCTCCAATACGGAAGCGGAGTCCAACTCGTCGCATTGGAGACTTGCCCCTCCATTTCTGAAGCTGGGAAAAAGAAACAAATTCGCTCGGCGAGATTATCTGCACGAATGACACATCCGAGCGCATCGACCTCCAGGAGGCCATCGCGGATTGACAACCAGAAATGATTAAGAACAGCATGAACTATTTCGTTTCTAAGCTGGTCTTCGTTCGAACAGTCTACGCCCACGATTGCGATATCCGTCCCAGTCTCCATTCGGCGAAAAGGGGCTGGAATCGCCGCGGGATCTGTTACCGGCTCGCGCACATCAATGCCATAAACCCCGAACTTTGAAAGACGTCGAGAAACATCCAAAGGTTTATCCGGATCGCGGTGCGTAGCCAGTTCCGTCAATCCTTGGAATGCCGTTTTCCCGTCGGCCGTCCGAGAAGAAATCAGAATGGTGCTGATGTCCGAAAACGCGAACAGGGTGTTTTTGCCGAGTCCGTTTGAACCGCCGGCCCCCTCGCCTTTGTCGGCGCTCACACCAATAGACTGGCAAAACGCGAAAAACGCGCAACTAGTGTCGCCGTGACGATAGACCATGCCCGTCGTATTTTCGTCGCCAATAACAAGAGCGCCAACTCTTTCCGCAAATGGAGCCTCGGAATCATCCCGGCCATCTTTGCTGAGAACCCGAATCATTCGCGGAAACCGTTCCTTTGCCCTCTTTTTGTCCTTCCAGGTTTCCAATGTTGCTCGAATATGTTCCCGAAGCCCAAAAAAGGCCGGAAACTCATCACACGAAATCGAGGAAGTCCGGAACGATACGCGCACGGGCAAAGTCGACCGTGCATCGAGCGAGTTTTGAATGGCCTCGCGGACGATGTTGATGACGGGTGTGGATCGTTTGAACACACCTTTCATCGGATCGGTCGGACCAAAGCTCTTCGGTCCTTCTACTTCAAAATGCCAACGGCATCCGTTTTCAAGATTGGCCATTTGTCAGATCTCCTCGATTGTTGCAAGCAAATGAACTAGCGCCCTACCAACGGCGCGGACGGCGCCGACAGTCACACAGTTTCCAAACTGTTTCTGTCCGGCAGATATGGAATCCGGGATCAAGAAACAATCTGGAAACCCTTGGAGCCGCGCCCGTTCGCGGATCGTCATAAAGCGATAGCGGAACGCGTTGATCTCTCCTTTCATGTGGGCGGGCGGAGTCCAATCCGGTTGGAAGTCCTCCTCGTCTTGTAGCATATTTCGTTCTCGCCCCATTCCGCCACACATAAGAGTTCCTGCTATTTCGTCGTCGTTCCGAACGATGAACCCAAATCCGCTCCGCCCCGTATCTTTGTGGTTCGCCTTGTGGCGAACAAGCGTCTCAAAGTAAGACTCTCCGAGGTAGAATGACTTGGAAACTGCCGCAGGGTCTCGTTCCCTGATGTCCCCTATACACTTCAAATCCGCCCCAGGGGCACGGGAAGGCTTGTTGGGAAATGAGAGTCCACGAGTCTCCATTCTGCCGAACAAATCGTTTCGCAACGCTACGACATAAAGACGCTCACGGTTCTGGGGAACCCCGTAATCCTTGCTATTCAGGATGCCGTCAAAGATGACATGATAGCCAGCACCTTCAATTTCCCGCCGAATCGTTTCCCAATCGCGTCCCCCATGTGAAGAAAGGAGTCCGCGAACATTTTCCAGCAAAAGAGCTTTCGGCTGGTGTTGCGTGGCTATGTCGACAATCTCCCGGTAAAGGGTTCCGCGCTGAAGGTCGTCTATGCCCCGCCTTTTCCCTGCCATACTAAACGCTTGACATGGAAAACCGCCGCAAAGGATGTCAAACTGAGGTGGAATCATTGCCTTCGTTTCTTCCTTCGTGATGTCCCCGAAGGGAAGAACCCGAAAGTTTCGTTCGTACGTTTCCCTTGCGGCAGGATCAATCTCAGAAGAGAAAACACATCGTCCCCCCTCTTGTTGCATGGCAAGTCGAA
>JBGUWA010000232.1:0-17942 GCA_045220635.1 Candidatus Alloenteromonas sp.
CCGCAAAGCCGTTTTGACCGGCACCTTCTTCCCGGTCCTCTGCGGCTCCGCGTATAAAAACAAATGCATCCAGCCGTTACTTGACGCGGTTGTGGACTACTTGCCTTCTCCGCTGGACATCGCCGGCGAAAAAGGCACCCTCGACGACGAGCCTTACGTCTGCGAAGCCGACAGCAAGAAACCCTTTGTGGGCCTTGCCTTCAAGATCGCGACCGACCCGTTCATCGGCCGTTTGGCCTATGTCCGCGTCTACCAAGGCACCCTTCGTTCCGGCTCCTATGTCCTCAACTCCACCAAAGGCGGCAAGGAGCGCATTGCCCGCTTGGTCCTCATGCACGCCAACCATCGTCAAGAGGTTGACTGCCTGAAAGCTGGTGAAATCGGCGCCGTCGTCGGCTTGAAATCCACGACCACCGGCGACACCATCTGCGACGAGTCCGAACCCGTCGTCTTGGAATCCCTCACCTTCCCCGAGCCCGTTCTCGAAGAAGCGGTGGAACCCAAGACCAAAGCCGACCAAGAAAAGATGACCTCGGCCCTCATCAAACTCGCCGAAGAAGACCCGACCTTCCGCGTTCACACCGACCCCGAATCCGGTCAGACCATCATCGCTGGCGTTGGCGAGCTTCAGCTCGACATCCTCATCGACCGCATGCGTCGCGAATTCAAAGTTGACGTTAACGTCGGCGCGCCGCAGGTCAACTATCGCGAGACTATCCGCAAAACCGCCGAAGCGCAAGGCCGTTACGTCAAGCAATCCGGTGGTCACGGTCAATATGGTGACGTCTGGGTCCGCTTCGAACCCAACCCTGGCAAAGGCTTCGAATTCGTCGATGCCATCGTCGGCGGCGTGGTTCCGAAGGAATTCATCAAGCCGACCCAAATGGGTTTGGAAGACGCGATGCAGCGCGGCCTCGTCGCCGGCTACCCCGCCATCGACATCAAGTGCACCCTCTTCGACGGGTCCTACCACGATGTCGACTCTTCCGAAGCCGCCTACAAAATCGCCGCTTCGCTCGCTTTGAAAGAAGCTTCGAAGAAATGCGACCCGGTCATCCTTGAGCCGATCATGAAGGTCGAGATCACGGTCCCCGAGCAGTACTACGGCGACGTGGTTGGCGACGTCATGCGCCGTCGTGGCGTCATGACGGGCGAAACCCAACGCGGCAACGCCAAGCAAGTCGATTGCGAAATCCCCTTGTCCGAAATGTTTGGCTACATCGGCGATCTCCGCTCCCTCTCGCAGGGCCGCGGCAACTTCACGATGCAGTTCGACCACTATGGCGAATGCCCGCGCTTCATCCAGGACGAAATCATCAAGAAATCGTCCGCAAGCAATCGCTAACCTACTACTTTGTAGTATTGCAAACCGAAAACGCTTGCTCTATCATTACTAAGCCAATTCAGTGAATCTATTGGAGGATTAATCAATGGCAAAAGAGAAATTTAATCGCGACCTCGTACACGTTAACGTCGGTACCATCGGTCACGTCGACCACGGCAAGACCACCCTTACCGCGGCCATCACCCACGTCCTTTCGCTCAAAGGCCTTGCCAAAGACATGGCTTACGGCGCGATCGACGCGACCCCCGAAGAAAGGGCTCGCGGCATCACGATCAACTCCGCCCACGTCGAATACAAGACCGAAAAGCGCCACTACGCCCACGTTGACTGCCCGGGGCACGCCGACTACATCAAGAACATGATCACCGGCGCCGCCCAAATGGATGCGGCCATCCTCGTCGTTGCGGCTACTGACGGCGTCATGCCCCAGACTCGTGAGCACGTCTTGCTCGCCCGTCAGGTCGGCGTTCCTCAGATCCTCGTCTTCCTCAACAAGTGCGACCAAGTCGATGACCCCGAACTCATCGAACTCGTTGAAATGGACGTCCGCGACCTCCTCAACAAATACGAATTCCCTGGCGACGATCTCCCTGTCATCAAAGGCTCCGCTCTCAAGGCTGGCCAAGTGACCTCTCCCGATGATCCCGCCGCCAAGTGCATCCTTGAGCTCTGCGACGCTCTCGACACCTATGTCGAAGAACCCGTCCGCGACGATGCCAAGCCGTTCCTTCTCCCGATCGAAGACGTCATGACCATCTCTGGCCGTGGCACCGTCGTCACCGGCCGTGTCGAACGTGGCATCATCAAACTCAATGACCCCGCGGAAATCGTTGGTATCCGTCCGACCCAGAACACCGTCGTCACCGGTCTCGAAATGTTCCGTAAGACCCTCGACTTCGCTCAGGGCGGCGACAACATCGGCGCGCTTCTCCGTGGTATCACCCATGACCAGGTCGAACGTGGTCAAGTCCTTGCCAAGCCCGGCTCCATCGTCCCGCACAGCAAGTTCACCGCCGCGACCTACATCTTGAAGAAAGAAGAAGGTGGCCGTCACACCCACTTCCTCAATGGCTATCGTCCGCAATTCTTCTTCCGTACCACCGACATCACCGGCACCATCACCCTTCCTGCGGGAACCGAAATGGTCATGCCTGGCGACAACGTCACCTTCACCGTCGAACTTATCCACCCCATCGCTATGGAAAAAGGCACCAAGTTCTCCATCCGTGAAGGCGGCCGCACCGTCGGCGCCGGCACCGTTGCCGAAATCATCAAATAAGAATCCATTATTCTGGATACCCCCCTGTTCGCGTAAGCGGGCAGGGGTTTTTCTTTGTCTATGGAAGCGCGCGGAAAAAGGCGACGAATCGCTCGCCGCCTTTCCAAGATTCGAACGGTTATTGGCTCCGCGCCTTGGCGTGGACCTTACGGAATCGTTCCACGGATAACCCCAGGGATTCCGCGGCGGTTTTTTCGGGCAGAACCCCCTTTTTGAACAAACCAAGGATCGTCTGATATTTGCCTTCCTGTCGGCCGATTTCGGCGCCTTGGTTTTTCCATTCTTCCACAAGCCCTGGTTCCGCCCCTTCGAAAAAGCGACAAATATCCTCGTCGACGTGGGGGTGGACGCCATCTTTCTTGGTTATTTCGTAGACCCCGCGAAGCGTGAGATCGTGGATGCTTTTCGCTTCCGTGGCGGACAAGTCGTTCATTAGTCGCCCAATCGTGGCCGCCGAACTCGTGATTTTTGTGTTGGCGATGATGATTTCCTTGCCATCGCCAAATTCGGTCTTCTCTTCCATGATGCAGTTGCGGATGTGGTAGAGGGGGCGCTTGGAATTGCCATAATCCCAGTCGATGAGGAAAATGGCGATGCGGTGCAGGTAGCTATGGCATTCGACGGATTTGACGAGATTCTCGTTCTCGAATAACGATTGATCATAGGCGATCTTCCGTTTCGTCGCTTTTTCTTTATAGCATTGAAGCTCGACCTGGAACAAACTTCCATCGGTGAAACGTAGAAGCGACAAAAACGCGGGCAAGCGCGGATGGACCCTTAGGCTAAGCAACGAAAAGTCCTTCCGGTTTAATATGGTGGCGATGATGACGCGCGCCACATCGGGGTTTTGATGCAGGGCGACGCGGAAAAACAAATCGTCTCCTAAGGGTTTGCCATGAAGCTTTTTCCTCCAATAGGCGGCGTCATGGCCAAGGATGAGGGGTTGTGGTTGATGGTGTTTTTTCATTGAAGTACCTCCATATACCTATTGGGAAAAAAGAGGCAAATATGACAAACGAGTTGCAAATTCGTGGAAGAAAATTCTTTTGCCGATAAGATAAAAGGCAGAAAAGAGGCATTTTATGAAGGTTTTGATACTTAACGGCTCTCCGCGCTTTGAGGGCAACTGTTCGCGTTTGATTGGCGAAATGGTCAAAGTTTACGAAAGTCTTGGCGTCGAATCCGAAGTGGTGGAGGTGGGCAAAGCCAATATCCGCGGCTGCCTTGCCTGCGGATATTGCCATGAACACGGCCATTGCGTCATCGACGACTTAGTCAACGAAACGGCGCCGAAGTTTGCCGAAGCGGATGGCTTGGTCGTGGTCTCCCCCGTCTATTTTGGTTCGCCAAACGGCAACATCGTTTCTTTCCTCGACCGCCTTTATTACAGCAGGAGCTATCCCCTCCGTTATAAAGTAGGCGCCGCCTTTGCCGTGGCAAGACGTGGTGGTACCACCGCGAGCTTTGACATGCTCAACAAATACTTCACCATCGCCGGCATGCCCGTCGCCAGCGGAGACTACTGGAATAATGGGTTTGGACGCGAAAAAGGGGAGATTTGCGAGGATAAAGAAGGTTTACGCAACGCCAGGACCGTCGCAAAACGCATGGTATTTTTGATGAAAGCCATCGCCGAAGCCAAGGAAAAACATCCCGAACTTCTTGAAGAGGAACCGCGCGTCGCGACCCACTTCATTCATTAAATTCGGAAGGTCCTTGTTGTAAGAGAAGGCCGATTGCTAAATGGTCTTCGTCTGGCTGAAAATCTTCGCCGAACAAATAGACGCATTGCCCCACGAAGGCGATGCGTTTTTGGTTTGGGGCAGGGCCGATTTCGATGGACGCGATGGGATAGCTTGCTTCCCTTTTTGAGGTCGCGGAAATCACGCGAACACTTTGTTCTAGAAAGTAATATTCCTCATCTGCTGGTTTGGCCACGGACAAAAGGTAAATGACACGGGAATCGCTAGGAGTTTTGCGGGCTTTTTCGATAGAATCGAAATCCGCCTCGGAAACAACCAGCGGATTTTCGTTGGCTTTTAGCTCAGGATAAAGGCCTTTTTCGGGGGCGATCATGTCCGAATCATCTTCATCGGAGAAGGCATAATCCACGTAATCGGCGTGCCCAGTTTGGTCGTGGGCGATGGCCATCAAATTGGCGAAATCCCGCCACGAGAAAGAGACGTATTCGTAGTTATCGAAAACCGGCCGCAAATCGAGGGTCATGTAGTCATCGCCGGAGAAGTTGTAGTGGTGTTCTAACAAATCCAAAAGCACCGCATCGGTATATTCTTGGCTTTCTTCGCCGCAGGGTAATTTATCTTCCGGATCATAAGCCCAACCGATGACTTTTCTCGGCAATGTCGTGCTACGGATTTTGAATTCTTCGAACGCTTTTCGACGAATCCGTGCCTCGATGCTCTCAAGAAGCTCATGCGGTGGATTATGACGGAACAAGTCGAACGCGACGTCCATGTCCAAAATCTCCGTCGCTTCGGGAACTTCGTCGAAATCGATTTCTTCCCAGGCGTCATTTCGCCAAATCAACGCGATGGCGTTAGGATGGAACTCCAACGTGTAATAATGGCCATAGTCGTCTTGGCAAATCCAAGCGCGCTTCAGGCTAAGGCTAAAATCGATTTCGCTGTTAAACTCTTTCATGCTGTCGCCCATATTATAAGCGAAAACCCGCCTCTTTCGTAGAAAGGCGAATGTCGTTTTGCTTCCTTCTCTTAATAAGAGGATAATAGAGGACAACATGAACGCGTTGACTCTCATCGACATGCCAAAGAAGCGTTAGTCGCACCGAAATCGTCACAAGCGGAGGTATTACCATGAACGTTGATTTGAACAAAGAGTTGCCCTTGATCTTAAAGTGGATCCAAGACATCGTTGGCTCTGCCACCGTCGTCATCGGCGTTTCCGGCGGCAAGGATTCTTCCGTCGTCGCGGCTTTATGCGTCAAGGCCCTCGGCAAAGACAAAGTGGTAGGGGTCCTCATGCCCCAAAACGAGCAAAGCGACATCGATAAGTCCTACTTGCTCGTCAAGCACCTTGGCATCAAGCATTACGTCATCAATATCGGCGAAACCTATGAGGCCTTAACGAAGGAAGTCGCCGCGAAAACCGACCTCTCTTTCAACCTCGCCTATACCTCGAATACCCCAGCCCGCATCCGCATGATGACCCTTTATGGCGTTGGGGCGATGCTCGGCAATTCCCGTGTCGTCAATACCTGCAACCTCTCTGAGGACTATGTGGGCTATAGCACCAAATTCGGCGATGCCGCGGGCGATTTCAGCCCTCTTTCGAAGTTCACCGCGAGCGAAGTCATGGAACTAGGCGACATCCTTGGGTTGCCTTATGAACTCAGCCACAAGGTCCCCACGGACGGCATGTGCGGCCAAACCGATGAGGAGCGTTTTGGTTTTACTTACAAACAATTAGACGATTATCTTCGTGGCCGCGCCATGCCGCCGCAGGAAATCGTCGACAAAATCGAACGCATGCACCGCGCTTCGCTTCATAAGCTCCTGCCGATGCCCGTTTATCCCCTTGGCGAAGACTAATCGCCACCTATCATTTGAGGAGGATTTCCATGAAATTCCCACCGATTGTCACTTCTTTGCTCGACACCGACCTCTACAAGTTCAACATGAACCAGGTCATTTTCCATAAGCACAACGACCTTATGGGCGTTTACGTGTTCAAATGCCGCAATCCCGGCGTGAAATTCACTCCCGAAATGGTCGCGGAAATCTCCGAACAGATCGATGCGCTTTGCTCGCTTCGTTTTCATCGCGACGAGCTCGATTATCTGCGCTCCATCCGCTTCCTAAAACCCGACTTTGTCGAGTTTTTGCGCATGTGGCGGCCGATGCGTGACTATGTGGAACTTAACCTCACGGAAACCGGAGAACTCGATTTGCGCGTGAATGGTCCTTTGTTCGCGGCGATGCAATTTGAGATTTATCTTCTGGAAATCGTCAACGAAGTCTATTTCCGCATGTCCTATGACTACAAAAAGTTACTGCAAAACGCCCGTAACCTTCTAAACGAGAAGATCGAGCGCTTCAACGATGGCACTTACACGTTCCGCTTTGCGGAATTCGGTTGCCGGCGCCGCCTTTCCTTCGAATGGGAAAAGGAAATGATCCAGACGATGATGGCCAAAGCCAAACACCGTAACCTCGTCGGCACCAGCAACGTCTTGCTCGCCTACCAACTGAAGCTTAAGCCGATCGGCACCTATGCCCATGAGTTCGTGCAGATGTACCAAGGCATTCCCACGATTCCTTTGGCCTACACGAACGCTTCGGCGCTTCGCGACTGGTACGAAGAATATAAAGGCGATAACGGCACGGCCTTAACCGATACCTTGACCACCGATTTGTTCTTGCTCGACTTCGACCGTTCGATGTGCAACAACTTCACCGGCGTCCGTCATGACTCCGGCGATCCGTTCGAGTGGGGGAGAAAGATCCTTGCCCATTACCGTTCCTACGGCATCGATCCCAAGACCAAGACCTTGCTCTTCTCGGATTCCTTGGATTGCGACAAAGCGCAGGCCATCTACGATTACTTCGCCCCGCAAACCAACGTTGCCTTTGGCATCGGCACCCATTTCAGCAACGATTGCGGCGTCCCCGCGCTCAACATCGTCATCAAGCTCCAATACGTTAACGGCACCCCGGTGGCCAAGCTTAGCGACGTCGAAGGCAAAGCCATGTCGCAAGATCCCGATTACACCGATTACCTCCACCGCGCGGTGCAATTCCGTCTAAAGACGCAGCGATAGAAAGGCGCGATTCATGGACAAAAAGCCCGTTAGTTTACCTCCTGGAATCAAAGCGGCAGGCCTAGGGAAAGGCGTGCTCTCTTTCCTGCTCGACGTCATTTTCACCGTGGCCTTGATGGTGGGGCTTTATTATGCGATTGGCGTCCCCGTCATCCTCAATAACAGCGACTATTCCTCCCTCCAAACCACCTTGAAGAACACCCTTCGCGATTCGGGCATCACCAAAGAGGAAGATGGCGTCTTCAAGATCTATGTCTATCAAGACTCCACCCAGACCGCCCCGGAAGATTACGCCTACAAGAAATACATCAACATGATGTGGGATTATTTCGCGGTCGTTCTTCCAAGCAACGAAAACTTAACCCCTACGGTCGAATTCACCAGCAGCGATAACGTCCAGATTCCCGCGTTCAAAGGGAAGGCGGATCTCAGCGATCCTGCCTACGGCAAGTGGATTTACGAAAACTTCTTTGGTTATTCCGCGGAAGCCGAGAAGAATTATTTCTTCCCTTCCGTCGCGGATGATTTCTCCAGTCGTCCCACCGCGTTAGAAGAAGAACATGTCACCTTAGGACAACTCATGTTGCGCACCAACGCCGAGATGAATACCTACATCGGTTACTATCCAAGGGTGCTTGGCCACTTGCAAAATCAACCGTATTTGCTGCAAATCCAAGCCAAAATGCAATTTGACACCTATGCCGCGAAGTTGCCGACCTTCACCATCCCCGCGCTTATTTTCTTCTTCATCCTCCCACTTTGTTTACGCGAAGGGCGCACTTTAGGAAAACTCATCGTCGGGGTGGCCGTCATCGGCATCGATGGCTATCGCGCCCCCAAATTCAACATCGGCGCCCGTCAATTCATCATCACCGCCATGTGGTTACTTCTTGCCCTTCCTTGGAACACCATCGCCTGGCCCTTGGCCTTGATCCTTGCCCTCATCACCTTCATGAGCCGCATCTTGTCCAAACGCGGCCAAGCCATTCACGACATGGTCGCCCGCACCGTCGCCATCGACGCGAAGAAGAGCACCTGGTTCGCGAACGAAGAAGACGCGAAGGCTTATGTGGAAGAAAACCCCAACGCCGCCGTGTCGAAGGAAATCCGCGCCGACGAGCAAGAAGAGGCCCGTACCTCCGCGACCATCGAAGCCGAGGAGCAAATCTTGGATTTGTCCACGATCGACAAGCGCCGCGCCGAAGCCCGTTCCATGACTTCCTTCGATGAGTTCGAGAAGAAGTCCAACGCTGACTTCGCCGCCAGGGAAGAAGCGTTGAAGCAACGCGAAATCGAAGGCGAAGAACCCGTTGACGAGGAAACCGAGAGAGCGGCCTTCCGCGATCTAGCCGCCATGGAAGGCTTGAGCGAAGAAGAAGCCGCCGCCTTAGCCGAAGAGGGCTTCGACGAAGAACAAAAAGATCTCACTCCACCAGAAGATCCCGACGCATTTACCGACGGAAGTGGGGGAAAATAACCCTTGAAAGCCCCTTTGGGGCTTTTTTCTTTGTCAAAACCGCGTCAAGAAAACGCCAAAACCCTTTCGGAATCTCAGCAGTTGCGAATGGGGAAAAAGTCCGAATTGGTCTTTTTGCCTGCGCATACTCATTTACAAAGCCACGACCTTCCCTATAATATAGGGCTATGCCTAATCGTAATAGCACTACGCCAAAGCCGACAAAAGGGGTCTTTCGCGCTCTGAAGTTGGGTCTTGGCCTTTTCTCTCTCGTTCTTGCCGGTGGGGCCATCTCCCTTACCCAAAAGACCACATCCGTCGCCGCGGAAGACGTTTCTTGGAACCCGAATCCCGCAGAGAAGGAAGTGGAACGCAAGGAGCTCGCCGTCACCGCGGTCTCCTCGACGCTCACCAAAACCACGCAGTCCTTAAGCGTCACCTTCCGTTCCAAGAAGATCGAAGCCTGGGCCAACGGCGCCCGTTACAAAAACGTCTACGTTCTCCCGACCGATCCCGAATGGACCTTTGAGAAAGCCATGGAGGAATATGCCGCTGCCGCCGCAGAAGCGGAAGCGGCGGGCACCGAAGTCGTTTTGCCTCGTTATGACGCCAGCGTCTATAACATCAGCTTCAACAAGACGGCCGTCGGCGAAAAAGACGTCATCGTCATTCCCAGCACCATCACCCGCAACAAAGGCTTCACCTTCGACGTTTCGACCATCCCCGCCGATTGCTGCTTCAATCGCGAGTCGGGTCTGCCTTCCTATGAGGGCATCAGAAAGATCATCATCCCCGCGACCGTGACCACCATCGAACCTGGCGCGTTCTATGACGTTCCCGAAGGCGTCGAAATCTGCTGCGAAGCCCCGGAATTCTATGAGGATGAAGAAGGCAATCCCGTCGAGACCTATCCCGGCGATTGGACCGACATCACCCCGACTTACGATTACGAATTGACCGAAGATCAACTCCGTCAGCTCGATTTGGCCACCCCCAGCGCCGAAACCTTCGGCGATGGCGCAGACTTCTTCTTGGGCATCCAGACGGAAGAATATGACTTCCCGCTTCAGCTTGAATATTGCTTCGAAACCCAAAACGCCAGTGGCGACTGGGTCGTTGAAAACACCACGCGTTGGCAGGAAATCGAAATCCAAGCCACCAACACGCCTTATGACGCCGTTGGCACCCGCATGGGCAAATCCACCATCACCTTCTATATCAGCATCGACGTCCCCGCGAATAGTCGCGTCTATGCCGATTCGCTCCAATTCCATAACATCTATCGCGCCATTCCCGCGGAAGGCGGCGGCATGGTCCCCGACATCGTCGAGGGCGAAGAGTGGAATGGCGAATATTGCGCCACCCCCTCCATCGCCTACACGGCGGTCCCGCATTTCGATGATTTCTTCGAGATGAGCCCGCTTTCCTTCTCGACCCTTGGCGATTACCTGCAAGTCGAAGTCGAATTCAAGCGTCAGCCGGGCGAAACCGGTTATGGCGTCTATCCGACCTTAGAACCCACCTTATTCGCGCAAAACCGCGCCGCTTTGGATTCTGGCTTGCTCGTCGTCCGTTACCAATTCGCCGCGCTTGACCAGGCCTCCTACTTGTTCACCTTGAAAGACGGCACCGTCCTGGAACGTTCCGTCTCGACGCCGGTTAAGTACATTTTGCTCACCGCGAACGTCAACAAAACGGGCTTCCTCGTCAAAGTCGGCGACATCCCGGGCCTCAAATTAAACGAGCTCGCATCGATGCAACTCAGCAACTTCACCATCAAATGCGACCTCTACAACACCTCGACGCACGCGATTGTCACCAAATCCTCGTTGTCGTTACGTTTTGCCTCGCTTACCTTGATGGACGATTTCGCCAACACCCGTCATAACGAAGTGGGCATGATCATCTTGATCGCCTACCTCGTCTATGTCGCCGCGTTCGTCGCCATCGCCATTTCCTATTACTTCTATGCCAAACGCCGCTTCCGCAACGACGAATTCCGTCGCGTGCAGCCCAAACGTTACCTCCTCAACGCCATTAAGAACTTCATTGGCTTTGCCACGATCTTCTCGGCCATTCTCTTCATCTATTGCCGCTGGGGATTGTTGCGGACCACGGTGGTTACCTTCAACCCGTTAGATGCGTTCGTCGCCGCCTTCACGGTCGTCGGCGCCATCTTCCTCGGCTTCACCATCAAGAACATGGTCGTTTCCTTCAAGAACGCCAAGAAGCGTAAAGAAGCCCTTCGCCTCAAACTCGATCAAGACGTCGTTGACGACGGCACCAAATAACAACAAAAGGAGCAGTGCATTATGGAAATTCGCATTAAGGACCTTACCAAAATCTTCCCGGGCGACCCGAAGAAGAACATCCGCGATACCATCGCCGTCAAGGACATGAACTTTGTGGTTCCCGATGGCAAGCTCGTCGGTTTGCTTGGCCCCTCCGGCTGTGGCAAATCCACGACCTTGTACATGATTTCGGGTCTGCAAGTGCCCTCTTCTGGCGAAGTCTGGTTCGGCGACCAAGAAGTCACCAACCTCGCCCCCGAAAAACGCGGCATCGGCCTAGTTTTCCAAAACTACGCCTTGTATCCGCACATGTCGATTTACAAAAACATCGAGTTCCCTTTGACCAACCTTAAGGTCGAAGTCCCCCTCGTTACCTTCTTCCGTTACACGCTCCGTTACGCGTATGCCTTGGAATCCGATGACGTCCCCGCGCTCATCATGCGTTCCATCGAGTCTTTGGCGAAGAAGATCGGCTTGAACAACAAACAGTTCTCCCTCGATTCGCAGATCGAAGGCAACGCCATGCGCATCACCGTCATCCTCAACGACGTCGCCCCGAGCGTCCGCGACCTCTTCAAAGAGAACTTCACCCGTATTATCCCCGCGAATCTTGAAGGCGAAGACGAACAGCAAACCAGTGACGCCCTCTACGATTCCACCATCCGCGCGACCGTCAACAAAATCGACGAGAACGAAACCCTCCGCGTCGCCTTCAAAGGCAAACTCGGCAACCATTTCGAAACCTCGCGCATCGACGAAACCATCAATTCCTTCACCGGCGCCGCCAAAGCCCACGGCAAAGTCGAAACCGCGGCCATCGCCAAAACCTCCACGGGTTATGAGCTCATGGGCAGCGTCACCGGCATCAAACACGCCGAACTCGACAAAGCCATCAAAGAAGTCGGCGATGCCTGCGCTTTCCCCGGCGGCTTGGATTATTCCATCCTCGCCGTCTATAACCGCGGCTTGGAGAAATCCATCAAATCCCTCTTGAAAGCCCAAGGCGTCCGTTATAGCGACTTCAAGCTTTATTTCGACCGCAAGAGCGTCAAAGTCTACTTCAAGCTCAACCGCGTCAACCAAGAAAAAGCCAAATCCTTGGTCGCCGACCTTGCCAAGGAGCTCGACCTCGCCGATGTCGAAACCGACGTCGTCCAGGCCATCGCCCACCGCAAGCTCACCAAGGAAGAACGCCGCGATATCGTTTACGATACCGCCAAGCTCGTCCAAGTCGACGAATACCTCGAACGCAAACCCAACCAGCTCTCCGGCGGTCAGCAGCAACGCGTCGCCATCGCCCGTGCCTTGGTCAAACGTCCTCGCGTCTTGCTCCTTGACGAACCGTTGTCCAACCTCGACGCCCGTCTTCGTTTGCAAACCCGCGAAGAAATCCGCCGCATCCAGCAAGAAACCGGCATCACGACCGTCTTCGTTACCCACGACCAGGAAGAGGCCATGTCCATTTCCGACGAAATCGTCGTCATGAAGCTCGGCGTCATGCAGCAAATCGATCCGCCGCAGACCGTTTATAACGATCCCGCCAACCTCTTCGTCGCGCAGTTCCTCGGCACCCCGCCGATCAACGTCTTCAAAGGCCGTGCCGAAGGCAAGAACATTCTCATCGGCGAAGACGTCGTCCTCGTCGCCGAGAAGGATTTGGGCAACAAAGACATCTTCGTGGCCATCCGCCCCGAAGGTTTCTCCATCGCCAGCGAGAAGGACAAAAACGTCCTCCACGCCGACCTTGAAACCGTGCAAATCCTCGGCCGCGACGTCAGCCTCGTCGCCCAGAACGCGGCCTGCATCAAACCCAACTTCAAGATCATCGTCGCCGCCGAAGAAGCCGAAGCGCCTTCCGCCAAACTTGCCTTGAAGATCAAACCCAACAAACTTTTCGTCTTCGATGGCGAAACCGAAGAAAGGATCCGCCTTGCCTAAGAGGGAGATGACTTATGGAAAAGCCATTTAAAATCTGTACCCTCATCGACCTGATCAAGTCGCTGCTTGAGCTCGTCGGCGGCGCGGTCTTGATCGTCATCGGCGCCATCCGTCTCTCCGCCGCGACCGAACAAGCCGAGCGCCTCCCCGCCGCTGGCTTGGCCTTTTTGGGCGGCATCCTCGTCATCATCTCCTTCTGCGCTTTCTATTGGCTAAGCTCCTTCAAGAGAGAACATAGGAACATCGCGAAGAACTATGACTCCAAGATGGTCTTCAAATATGGCATCCTCGGCATCATCTTCGCGCAAATGCCGACCGCCGTTTGCTCCCTCGTCGAACGTTCCCGTTACGAGAAGAAGCAAAAAGAAGAACGTCCTAGCGCGGCCAATGAGCTTTTCGCCGAGACCCGTCCGGTCTTCGCCGAAGGCTATGACGCGGAGTCTCAGCGCATCGTTCGCATCGTTCCGACCCGCGCCAAAACCGCATATCAGACGCGCGGTATCGAAGATATCGGCTCGAAGAACAACTGGAAAGGCTGGCTCTATCTGGCCCCGGTCATCATCCTCGTCGCCATCTTCTTGATCTATCCGCTCATCAACACCATCTTCATCTCGTTCACCTCGAACTACAAATACGCCTCCGGTACCTTCGAAGGCCTGACCTTGACGAACTTCACCTATATTTTGGGTTTGACGGATAAGGCCAATGGCGCTCACGAAGCCTTCTTCGTGCGTTACGCGATCCCCAATACCTTCTTGCTCGTCATCATCACCGTTCCGGTCTCGACCATCTTGGCGCTTCTTATCGCCGTCGCGCTTAACTCCATCAAATGGTTCCAGAAGATCCTCCAAACCATCTTCTTCCTCCCTTATGTCACCAACGCGATCGCCGTTGGTATGGTCTTCTCCGTCATCTTCGACGACAAAGGCATCATCAACTTCCTCTTCGGATCGGATACGGTTTGGATCTTCGGCGCCCAGCAATACACCGCCATGGTGCCGCTGGTCCTCTATATCGTCTGGTCCTCCATCCCCTTCAAGATCTTGATCTTCCTCTCGGGCTTGCAGGGCATCGACAAGCAATACTATCAAGCGGCCCAAATCGACGCCGCCCCGCGCTGGAAAGTGCTTTGGAGAGTCACCGTGCCTCTGCTTTCCCCGCAAATCCTCTATATTTTGATCACTTCCTTCATCGGCGCGTGGAAGGAATACACCTCGGTCGTTGGTTTATTCAATGGTCCTGGCACCCGTGGCAAAGCGGGCGACCCGAACATGGAAACCATCGTCTATTACATCTATGAGAACCTCAATGACAACACCTCCGCGGCAGCCGCGGCGGCGGTCTTCCTCTTCGCCATCATCTTGGCCTTCACCGGCCTCCAGTTCTTGGCGTCGAAGAAGAGGGTCCATTATTAAGGAGTAGGGGAATATGGCAAACCAACAGCAAACCACGAAAACCTACATCGACTTCAAGTCCGTTCCCGTCAACGACAACATCGTGTTGTCTTTGGGCGAGTCGGGCAAGACCGTCGACGCCATCAAACGCACCGAGAAGGTGAGCCGCGTCATCCTCACCATCTTCACGTACCTCTTCATCCTTTTCCTCGCCATCATCGTCGTCTTCCCGTTCTACTGGATGATCATCACCTCGTTGAAGCAGAACGACGAAATCCGCGACACCGTCCAGACCTTCTTCCCGACCATCGTCATGTGGAGCAACTACGTCCACGTCTTCCAGGTCTTCGACTTCACCAACTACATGTTCAACACCATCGTCGTCGCCATCTTCTCGACGCTTGGCACGTTGGTCACCACGATCCTTGCGGCGTTTGCGTTCGCCAGGCTCAAATTCGCCGGTAGGGATGCCGTCTTCGCCATCTTCTTGATGACGATGATGATCCCAGGCGAAATGATGGTCATCTCAAACTACATCACCGTAGCCTCGTTCGGATGGTTAGGCAAAGACCAAACCCGCTTCGACGCGTACTTGGCCATGATCGTGCCGTTCTGGACCTCGGTCTTCTACATCTACTTGCTCCGTCAGAACTTCAAGCAGATTCCCAACGAGCTCTACTTGGCCGCGAAAGTCGACGGCAAATCCGACTGGTCCTTCCTCTGGAAAGTCATGGTCCCGCTGGCCGCGCCGACGCTGATCTCCATCACCATCTTGAAGTTCATGGGCACGTGGAACTCCTATGTCTGGCCCAACTTAGTCACCAACAACTCCGACTATCGCCTGATTTCCAACGGTCTACGTTCCTCGAGCTTCGTCGACATCGACGCCGGCATCACCGAGTACGGCTATCAAATGGCCGCGACCGTCGCCGTCACCGTGCCGCTATTCCTGCTCTTCATCTTCTTCCGCAAATACATCATGAAAGGCGTTGGCCGCGCCGGTATCAAAGGATAAGGCTATAATATTTCGGTTGCTTCAGCTTATCGCTGTATCAATAAATCAAAGGAGAAAACCCTATGAAAAAAACCAAACTTCTATTCCCCCTCGCATTAGGCATGATCCTTGCTTCGTGCGGTGGCACTTCCAGCTCTCCCGCGGCATCGTCTGCTCCATCCGCCTCGAGCCCGGCCGCCACGACGAGCGAACCCGCTCAGTCTTCCTCCGCCTCCTCGGCGCAGCACAAGGACGACCATGTCATGGACAAGCCCGTCACCATCTACTTCATGTCCAACTTCTCTTATCAATCCACCATCGATAAGATCATCGAGTCCTTCAAGACCATCGAACCCAACATCACCGTCGTCAACATCAAAGAGACCGGCGGTTATGACGACGTTCGCGCCAAAGTCATCTCGCAGCTCGCCACCCAAGAGCACCCCGACATGTTCGTTGGCTATCCCGACTCCGTCCAGGAAGTCATGCAGTACAACGCCGTCGTCAAACTCGACGATTACATCAATGATGGCGTCTATGGCTGGTCCAAGGACGACAAGGAAGACATCATCGAAGCCTACCTCACCGAAGGTCAGATGTATCCGCTCGAAGGCACCTACAGCGTCCCCTTCGCCAAATCCACCGAGGCCCTCTATTACAACAAGACCGTCCTCATCGGCTTGGACCTCTCTGCCCAAGACCCGACCATCAACGGCGGCAAAGCCCTCTCCGAAGACTACATCAACAATTTGACCTGGGAAGACCTCTTCGGCCACCTCATCCCCGCGCTGCAAGCCTACGATAACGCCCAAGACGCCGCCCACAAGATCCTCACCGGCACGAAGTATGACCACCATATCTTCGGCTACGATTCCGACGACAACCTCTTCATCACCCTCGCCGAACAGTATGGCTATGGCTATACCTCCATCGACGAGTACGGAGAAGGTTCGCTCGACTTCGTCAACGACGGCATGAAGAACCTCATGAAGACCTTCAAGAGAGCCTATGACGGCGGCGGATTCTTCACCAAAGGCACGAACAACAACGAGTACACCAACTACACGTTCACCGATTCCTCCTGCCTCTTCTCCGTCGGCTCCACCGGTGGTTCCAAGTACCAGATCTCCGCTGACTTCGACACCGCCTGCGCTCGCATCCCGCACGCCGAAGGCCATGACCCGAAGGTCATCAACCAAGGTCCTTCCCTCGCCATCTTGGAACACCACGACGAAGACCGCGCCCTCGCTTCCTGGCTCTTCTATCGCCATCTCAGCAACGCCAAGAACACCTTGACCTGGGCCATGGAAACCGGCTACGCCCCGGTCCGCTACTCCGTCCTCGAAGACCCCGATTACCAAGACTTCATCTCCGAAGAAGGCAAGACCCCGCGTTCCGAAGAACAAATCAAAGCTGCCGTCGGCGGCTACATGGGCAGAGTCGGCCCCGATATGTATTCGAGCCCCGTCTTCAAAGGCTCCGCCGAAGCCCGTGTCCAGGTTGGCGCGCTCTTCTCCAACTGCCTCCTTGCCAGTGATCTCGATGGGCAAATCGACACGCTCTTCCAGA
Organism: Candidatus Alloenteromonas sp.; assembly: GCA_045220635.1. Taxonomy (GTDB): domain Bacteria; phylum Bacillota_I; class Bacilli_A; order RFN20; family CAG-826; genus Alloenteromonas. The sequence goes on from JBGUWA010000232.1 coordinate 17,065, forward strand.
CCGCTTACGACAACACCTTGAAGAAGATGTAATCTTCACCCTCATCCTTAATTAACTATTAACCGCATTCGCGAAGAAGGAGCTCACATGAAAGCACTCAAGCATTCCCGTCTGTTCATCGTTTCTCTAGCCGCTTTACTTGCCTCTTGTGGCGGTGGCTCGAGCTCGCCGGCAGATTCGTCCGTGAGCTCCTCTTCGCCGCGGACTTCCTCTGCGGCAGGCAGCAGCGTTCTCTCCAGCCAGTCGAGCACGGACATTCCCGACAACGTGACCATTTCGTTCTGGTCCACCGGTTCGCAGGGCATGACCACGCAGCTGCAGATGCTGGCTACGGAATTCGAGTCCGCCATCAAGAAAAACCTCGGCACGACCGTCCACGTCGACGTCACCGTCGAAGGTAGCTACGACGACATCGCCAACAAAATCAGCAAAGGCCTCTCCGTCGGCAACGTCCCCGTCATGGCCGTCGCTTATCCCGATACCGTCGCCAATATCCTCAACCAAGAGGTCGACAAGCGTTACCTCTTCGACATCACGCCGTACATGGAGGATTCCCTCATCGGTTTCACCAAGCAATCCTATCTTGGCGACACCAAACAAGCCGACGCCGACGACATCGTGGCCGCCTTCTTCGACGAAGGCACCGCCTATGCCCGCGGAGGCACCTATTCCTACCCGTTCATGAAGTCCTCGGAAGTCATGTTCTACAAAGTCGACGCGGTCGAACGCGCCTATAGCTTCTATAAGCCCTCCGTCATCGGCCCCGAAAACATCCGCAAGGACTTGCTCAACATGAACTGGGCGGAATTCGAACGCCTCCTCACCTGCGTCCAACAAAACAAAGCCAGCATCGAATCGACCTTGCTCCACGCCGCGTG
>JBGUWA010000233.1:0-2001 GCA_045220635.1 Candidatus Alloenteromonas sp.
GGGTACGACGTGTCGGACTATTACCGCATCGACCCGAGGTATGGCACCAACGAGGATTTCCAAAACCTCATCCATGAAGCCCATGCCCGCGGCATCCGCGTCGTCATCGACTTCGTTTTGAACCACACCTCCGACGAGCATCCGTGGTTCCAAACCGCGTTGAAGGATCCGAATTCCCCCGAGCGCGGCTATTACTTCTTCCGCCGCGGCCGTCGCGAAGGCGACAAGCTTTTGCCGCCCACCAACTGGAAGGGCTTCTTCGCCACCTCCGCTTGGAAGCAAGTCGACGGCACCGATGACTTCTACCTGCACATCTTCTCTGAGAAGATGCCCGACGTGAACTGGGCCAACCCCGAGCTCCGTCAGAAATACCACGAAATCGCCCGTCATTACCTCGAGATGGGCGTGGATGGCTTCCGCCTCGACGCGGTGGCGCATCTAGCCAAGGATCTTTCCTTCACCGATTCCAACCTCCCCTTGGACGAAGAAGGCAATTGCTACGACACGACCCGTTTCTCCAATCGCCCCGAAGTGTTTGACTACCTCCAGGAATTCAAGCGCGAGGTCTTCTCCAAATACGAATGCCTCACCATCGGCGAAGTGGGGGGATCGATCTCTCCCGAGGAATCCCTCAAGTACAGCGACCGCGAATACGGTTGCATCGACATGGCCTTCAACTTCGACACGGCGTGGTGCAATGGCGCCTACGGCTCCATCGACAAGGCCGACGAAGACATCAAGACCGACGTCATCGCCCTGAAGCAATCCCTCTTCAAATGGTACCAAGCCTGCTACGAGCGGGCCGACATGCCCCTTTATTGGTGCAATCACGACCATCCGCGCGTCCTTTCCCAATACGGCTCCACCAAATACCGCGCCGAATCGGCGAAATGCTTGCTGACCATCCTGCTCTTCCTTTATGGCACGCCTTTCATCTATAACGGCGACGAAATCGGCATGAGCAACGTCAACTACGGCAAACCCGAGGATTTCTTCCGCGACATCGGCAACAAGAACGAAGTCGCTTCCTTAAGGGCCCGCGGCTATAGCGACGAGCAAATCACCCGTTACCTCAACCGTTGCTCTCGCGTCAATGCCCGCACCCCCATGCAGTGGAACCGCGCCGAAAACGCCGGCTTCTCTCCCCGTGGCGACCAGGTCAACCCCGTCAACGCCAACTACCTCGAAGGCGTCAACGTCGAAGATGAATCCCGCGACCCCTGGTCCATCCTCAACTTCTACAAATACGCGATCGCCAAACGCAAAGAGGTGTTCCTCGATGCGCAGGTCCGCTTAGGCAAGCTAACCATCCTCGACGCCAACCACCCCGACGTCTTGGCGTTCATGCACGATGGCCCCGAGCCGATGATCGTCATCGCTTCGCTTCGCCCATACCAGACGTACTTCTCCTTCTATTGGACGCCGCGCGACGTCATCCTTCATAACTATGGCGACGTCTTGCTTAACGACCACGTCTTCACGCTTCGCCCCTTCGAAGTCTTCTTGCTGAAGGTCTAATATGGACAAATACTTCCTCTTTCTTGGCCAAAACCCGATTCCCAAGGGTTATTTCGCCTCGTCTTTGGAGGAACTTGGCATTGGCCATGGCGACATCGAATACGACAACGACCGTTGCGGCTATTTCGTCGCGGATGCCCGTCTTGCCGCAGGCGTCGACGACGTGATGGCGGTCCTTCACGACGACATCGGCTTTTCGATGGCGATGCTATGCTGCCACCAAAAGACCGCCTTTGAGGAAAAGTTGCTTCAAGACGCCTTGCGTTACCTGCCCAACCAATGCTGCTACCCCACGGACGTCATCATGCGCGAAATCTCCTTTGGGGATTTCTCCTCCTACGCCCCATTGGTCAAGCTTTTCCGCGATATCCCAAGAGACCTCATGTTGACCGCGGGGACCTATCTTCGCTGCGGGCTGGACGCCAGCTTGGCGGCCAATAAGCTCATCGTCCATCGCAATACCTTCAATTACCGCCTCAACGC
>JBGUWA010000234.1:0-31796 GCA_045220635.1 Candidatus Alloenteromonas sp.
GAAGTTGATGTAGAAGAACATGCCAGCGAAAATGGCCACTGTAAAGATGACCACCAAAGTGCCAGAGTTGCCGAGAATCGTTGGGAAAACGCCTTGAGAAAGGATGCCAAAGGCTTGAGAACCGTTCTTGATCCAAAGCGAAATCGCCATGGTGCTGGCAATGGCAGCAATGTAGTTCATCATCAAGGTGAATAACGTTTCGTTTGTGTTGAAGAACGATTTGAAAATCGCAGGAATAATCGACCACGTTAAGCTTGCGGCTTCGGCGGCAAGCAAAGCGACGAACAAAATAACGATGTTGGGCCAAGAGCTCGGGCTGAATTTGGCTACGCCAGCGGCCGCCAAACAACCCATTAGGATTTGCCCCTCGGCGCCGATGTTCCAGAAGCGCATCTTAAACGCGGGGGTCAAGATAATCGCGATTAATAGCAGTAAGGAGAAGGTAACCAAAAGGTCGATGACCGAGCTGATGTCGCTGAAGTCGAAGCAACCGCGGAAGAGTTCACCAAAGAACGTGCCGAAGCTGCCAGGTTTCAAAATCGAGCAAACGATGCCGGCGACAAGGAAGGCCAGCAAAATGCCACCAATGCGAATGAGCCAATATTTTCTCTTCGAAAAACCTATGCGTTTTGTCACATATAAGGGAAAAGAGAGGCGTTTTGCAGACTTTTTGCTACTCATGCTTGCACCTCCGTCTTCAAAGACTTGCCACTCATGAGCAAGCCGATTTCTTCTTTGGTGATGTTGCGTGAATCCACGATTCCGGTGACTTTGCCATCGCAAAGGACGAGGATGCGATCCGTCAGCGCAATCATCGCGTCAAGATCTTCGCCGACGTAAAGTATCGCGGTACCCGCTTGTTTCTGCTCGTCGAGAAGTCGGTAAATCGCATAGGAAGAGTTGATGTCGAGGCCGCGGACGGGGTAAGCGACCATCAAAATTTTGGGGGAGCTCGAGATTTCGCGGCCGACGAGGATCTTTTGGATGTTGCCGCCGGAAAGCTGGCTCACTTCGGTGTGGAGGCTTGGGGTTTTGACTTCGAGCTCCTCCACCACTCGCTGGGCGAGGTTGGTCGACTTTTCTTTATGAAGAAGTCGGCCTTTGCCTTTGCGGTAGCTACGAAGCAACATGTTATCGATGACGTCCATGCCGCCGACGAGGCCCATGCCAAGTCGGTCTTCTGGAACGAAGGAGAGTTTGATGCCGAGATTGCGAAGTTCGATGGGTTTCTTGTTGGTGACATCCATGATTTCGTCATCATAGAAGACGATGTCTCCATTATTGACCAACTCGGCCAGTTCCTTATCGGAACGTTGATATAAGTTACAAGGCGAACCGTCTTTGAAGCAGAACTTGCCTTGCTCGGAAAGGGCGCGGATTTGTTTTAGGTCTTTGTGGTAAGTGGTAACCGGACGACCTTTCTTGGGGTTATGGAAGATCAGTTTGCCTTCTTTATCCCTGGCCAAACCAGAGATGGCTTCAAGAAGCTCGCGCTGGCCAGAGCCAGAAACGCCAGCGACGCCAAGGATTTCGCTTCCATAAAGGATGAAGTTGGCGTCATCTAGGGCAAGACGACCTTCGCGGTTACGGACGCTGAGATGTTCCACAACAAGGCGTCTGCCCGTCGTGGGGATATCGGAGCGATGAATGTCTAAGTCAATTTGTTTGCCGACCATCATTTCGGCCAAAGATACTTCGTCCGCGCCTTTTGTTTCGACGGTATCGATATATTTGCCGCGGCGCATAATCACGACGCGGTCGGAAATCTGCATGACTTCGTTGAGTTTGTGGGTAATGATAATGATGGTCTTGCCGTCTTTTCTCATATTGTCCACAACATGGAAAAGGTGTTGGGTTTCCTGAGGGGTAAGGACGGCGGTTGGTTCGTCGAGAATCAGTGTGTCGACGCCTCGGAAAAGCGCCTTGATGATTTCCAAAGTCTGCTTTTCCGCGACGGGCATATCCGAAACGGTTTTGTTGGCGTTAAAGACAAAGCCATAACGTTCGCACATGGCGAGGACGTGTTTGGCGGAGTCTTTTAGGCGCGTATGACGGAACCTCTTGGTGACGGGTTCCTCTTCGAAACGGTCGTAGATCTTGAGAAGCTCTTTACGGCCTAGGCCAAGAACCACGTTTTCGATCGCGGTAAACGCTTCGACGAGTTGATAATGCTGGTGAACCATGCCAATGCCATAGGCGTAGGCGTCTTTCGGCGAAAGGATGGAAACCTCTTCATCATTGATGAAGATTTTGCCTTTGTCTTGGCGATAGATGCCGCCGAGAACATTAAGAAGGGTGGTCTTTCCACTGCCGTTTTCGCCTAAGATGGCAAGGACTTCGCCTTTGCGAATGGAAAACGAAATCGAGTCGTTCGCGACGACTTCCCCGAAGGTTTTGGTTATGTTTTCCAGGCGTATGTATTCCATATAGTGAAAGGGGCTGACGGGTTCGCGCGCCAGCCCCAGGGGTCAATTAGTTGAGTTTGGTAATGCCGTCGATATTGATATCGAAGTAGGGAGCGCTACGGAACGTGGATTCATCAAAGAAGGTGATGCCGCCTTCGGTTTTGATGACTTGGGTATCCGGAGTGTAGTTGTCATCGGTGTCGACATCGGCCATATAGCTGGTCAGATGCTGGCCTTTGACGGTGAACTTCGAGCAATCGAAGACGCGACGGGTCTTGGCGATGAGCTGGGCTTTGACAGCCTCGACTTCGGCCTTGTCTTCCGCGCTGGCGCAATCATAAACAACAGAGTTGTTGGCGATGGTGCCGGTGTAGTTGTAGTTGGTTTCGCCCGGAATCGCGGTGCCATCATACATGGAGTTGACGACATCCTGATAATAGGGAGCCCAGTCGATCTTGGAATAAGCGGTATAGGTCTTGGGGCATTCGGTCGCGGTAGGAACGTTATATGTAACGTTAGGAACGCCTAAGGTTTCGCATTCGCCCGGGGCGCCCATGGAGTCGGCGTGCTGGGAGATGATGGCGGCGCCACGATCATAAAGGGCGCGGGCACCAGCCTTTTCGGCGTCGAAGTCATACCAGGAGTTGGTGAAGGTGACATCCATGACGACGTTGCTGACGACTTCGCGAACGCCAAGGAACCAGGAGGTGTAGCCGGAGACGACTTCCGCATACGGGAAAGCGCCGACGTAACCAAGTTTCACATTGCCTTCGTCATCGAAGTTCTCGTCGCCGAGGGCATCCTCTTCAAGAAGAGCTTGGAGCTTCAAGCCCGCGGCATAGCCAGCGAGGAAGCGGCCTTCATAGATGGAAGCGAACGCGTTATGGAAGTTCGAGACGCCAGAGATTTTGGCCAAGGTACCGGTGTGATGGCAGAAGGTGACGTTGGGGAATTCCTTCGCGGCCTTGAGCATGAAGCCTTCATGACCAAAAGAGTCAGCAAAAATAACGTTGCAACCTTGTTTGACTAAGTCTTTGGCGGCGACGTAGGAGTCATTGTTTTCCGCGATACCAGTCTTGATAACGGGGGATCCATTGACGCGATTGCCCAAAGCAGTCGCGGCACGATTCATGCTATCGATGAAGTTTTTGTCATAAGTGGAGCTGGTGTCGTGGAGACAGATCAAACCAATTTTGACGGGATTGCCTTTGGTATAGGCGCTACCGCCTGCAGAACAGCCCGTCGCGGCGATCGCTGCAACAGCTCCTCCCAAGGCGATGATGATTCGTGAATGCTTCTTCATTTCTTACAACCTCCTTGAAATAAAACAAGCTCCTATTTTAGGAGCCTCTGTCTGCAAAACCCTGCAAATCTGCGTCGAAAAGAAGGGATTCGTAGTACTAGGTTACGGCCTAGTGTAGAGACTGCCCACCAATTAGGGAATTATACGAATACCGGTTTTGTGTTCCGGCGAGTTGATTATGTATGTGAAAAAATGCTATGTCAAAGGGGCTAAAGCATGTAAGCGGTTTCCTAAATTTGGACACTTTATAGTGTTTGCTTAGAAAACTGGTTTGTTGTCTTTGAAAGCCTTGATTGAGGCTCCCGCAAAAACGGGAACGCCTTCCTTTTCCACAAGGTCGCGACCGCCTTGGAAGAGTTTTTCAATGACGACCGCGAGGCCCACGGGATTAGCGCCAGCCTGACGGCAAAGATTGATTAATCCTATAGAAGCATTGCCTGCGGCAAGGAAGTCATCGACGAGCAATACGTTCTCCCCAGGTAAGAGGTAGCGTTTCGATACCGTGACGCTCGCGACGTTGCCATGGGTGAAGGAGGCAACCTCGGTGCGATAGATGTTTTCGTCTACGGTGCGGGATTTCTGTTTTTTGGCAAAGACCAAAGGTACGTTCCCAAAGGCCTCCGCGACGGCGAAAGCAACGGCAACGCCGCTGGTTTCGATCGTCAACACGCGATCAACGCGCGTATGGCCAAGGCACTGTTTGATGTTCTTGGCAAAATCTTGCAGAAACGTGACGTCAATCTGATGATTGAGGAACGAATCGACTTTCAAGATGTCGTTATCGATGATTTTGCCGTCTTTGAGGATTCTTTCTTCGATGTCTTTCATGACTCACTCCCATTCAATCGTCGCAATGGGTTTGGGTGAAATGTCGACCAAAACGCGGTTCACGCCTTTGACTTCCGCCAAGATGCGATCGCGGATATGGAACAAAACGGGATAAGGGATTTCTTCGACGGAAGCACTGGTGGCATCGATGGAATTAACCGCGCGAATGACAACCATATAGTCGAAAGTGCGCTTATTGTCCTTGATGCCGGTGGAACGGAACGGAGGAACGATGGTGAAGTACTGCCACACTTTGCCTTCCAAGCCGTTTTTGGAGAATTCATCGCGGAGAATCGCATCGGATTCACGGACGACTTCAAGACGCTCACGCGTGATCGCGCCAGGGCAACGCACGCCAAGGCCAGGTCCTGGGAAGGGTTGACGGTAGACCATGCTGTGAGGCAAACCTAAGGCTTCGCCGACTACACGGACTTCGTCTTTGTAAAGGAACTTGACCGGTTCGATTAAGGTGAAATTGAGTTCAGGGGGTAGGCCACCAACGTTATGGTGCGCTTTGATTCCTTTGCTCTCGGTGATGTCAGGATAGATGGTTCCTTGGCCTAAAAATTCGATGCCATCGAGCTTTGCGGCTTCTTCGGCAAAAACATCAATAAAGATTTTGCCGATGATTTTGCGCTTGGTTTCGGGATCATCAACGCCGGCAAGGGCATCAAGGAAGCGGTCCACCGCATCCACGTAAATCAAGTTTGCGCCGAGCTGTTCGCGGAAGACTTTGATAACGGATTCCGATTCGCCTTTGCGAAGGAGGCCATGGTTAACGTGAACGCAAACCAAATTCGAGCCAATCGCCCGAATTAAGAGGGCGGCACAGACCGAGGAATCTACACCTCCAGAAAGCGCGAGAAGCACTTTTTTGTCGCCGACGGTTTGGCGAATTGCGGCAACCTGTTCATCGATGAAAGCTTGCGCGAGTTGCGGGTTATTGATGCGTGCCATGTGCGGGTCACGGGTGAGATTTTCCATGCGGATATGCCTCCTATATTTTGAAATTTAAACGCCTTTTGCGGAGATTTTGCAAAATAGAATTGTTATTTTGTTGCGTAGTTATCGAAGTACCCTTGGATATAAACAACGGGTGTGCCCTTGTCGCCAGAGCCAGAAGTAAGGTCGGCAAGAGAGCCAATCAAATCGGTGAGACGACGGGGGGTCGTGCCCTCGCTGGCCATGTTGCCAACAAGGCTTCCTTCCTTCGCTTCGATCTTGCTGACGATAGCCTCACGAAGAGCGGAGCCGGTAAGGCCTTTGAAATCGTTATCGGCAAGATATTTGATCTTTAATTCGTTCGGCGTTCCTTCTAACCCAGGTGTATGGAAGGGGGAAACGACGGGGTCGGCGAATTCCCAAATGCCGCAAACGGGGTCTTTGAAACCGCCATCGCCATAGATCATGACCTCAACGCGCTTTCCCGTTTTCTCAAAAATACGGGTTTGGATATCGTCGACGATCGACTGCGCATCCCGAGGGAAGAGTTTGACCTTTTCTTCCGTAGCTTTGTTCGATCCGAGCAAACCATAGTCGGCGTTGTATCCACTTCCGTTGACCGAAGAAGAAAGGATGTCATCTAGGCCAAGAACGATGGGCATGCCCGCTTCCTTAAGAATGCGTTTGGTGCGTGGAGCGGTGTGAATGTCGGCAGCAATGGCGACATCGGCTTTTTTAAGGCAAGCGCGGGGATCGTTGCCAAAGATGATTTCGACGTCGGCGCCCATTTCTTTGATGAGGTCTTGATAGTAGGCCACATAGTCGACGCCGGTGAAGGCATGGACTTTGTAACCAAATTTCTCACGATACTGTTCGAGCGTAAGAATGTCGGTGAAGGGGTTGAGTCCCAAAGCATCGACTTCTTCTTGGCTAACAAGTTGGTTGCCCACCTCATCGGAGGGATAAGAAAGCTGAAGAACGATTTTCTTCACACCCTTGGCGATGCCCCTAAGGCAAATCGCAAAGCGATTGCGGCTGAGAATCGGGAAAAGCAAAGCGATGGTTTCTCCACCGGTTTTCGCTTTTACGTCCGCCGCGATGTCATCGACGGTCGCATAGTTGCCTTGCGCACGGCCAACAACAGCCTCGGTTACGCAGATAATGTCGCGATCGTGGATCTTAAAACCCCACTCTTCATCGGTGGAAGCTTCCAAAACCGCGTCGCTAACAAAAGAGACAATGTCGTCTCCCTCACGGATGATCGGGGTACGGATACCACGCGATACAGTGCCAACGTTTCTTGCCATAAATACTCCTTAATTAGATTAAAGCAGAGCCATGCTACCATGACAGGGCTGGTATATGGTAATACGTATGTTATTATAGTTATCATATCTTTTTCGTATGGTAAGGAGACGCCATGGATCTAAAGACTCTACGTTACTTCGTGGTTGTCGCTGAAGAGCGTAATATCACCCACGCCGCCAAAATCCTGATGATGTGCCAACCCCCGTTAAGCAACCAGATGAAGGGCTTGGAAGAGGAACTGCATGTTCAGCTTTTTATCCGCGGAAAACGTAGCCTCACACTTACCGAGGAAGGCAAATACCTTTATCAGAAGGCAAAAGACATCCTTTCGTTAGCTGATAAAACCAGCGGCGACATCGCTTCTATGGGCAAAGGTCTAAGCGGAACCATTTCCTTAGGGGTCACCCGCTCCTTCGACGAGGGGATTTCTGCCAGCTGGATTGGCGAATTTCAAAAGACGCATCCCCAAGTCCGTTTCCGAATTCGTTCGGAAAGCAGCGATGCACTAGTAGAGAAGATGCGTTTGGGTCTCATTTCTCTTGCCGTTATCGCTGCCCCGTACGACGAAGTCACGTTAAATGCCATCCATATTTCCGACGAACGATGGGCCGCCTGTTTCCCGGAAGATAATCCCCTATACGATCCGGTTGAAAGCGAAATATCGGTCCACGACCTTTCTTCCTGCCCTCTTATCGTTCCGGAACGTAAAGAATGGCATGAATCCATTCGTAAATGGTTCCGTAAGCTTCATGTAGACCCCATCGTAGCTTTTGAGACCGACGATTGGCATCATGCCATGGCCCTTTCCTCAGAAAAACTTGGGGTGGCACTGATTCCCGAGACGGTTGAGCCTTTCCCAGGCTTAATTTCTCGCCCCATTGAAGGCAAGGAAAAAGCCATCCGATATTTCTTCGTATGGAGAAAAGGGCACCCCCTACCGACCATTGAAGAAAACTTCATCGACTATATCAAATCGGTTTATCCGATTGATTAAAAAAACGCGTTATTGAAACGCGTTTTGCAGGAATTTGGTTATTTTTGCAGCTTTTTTATGATGTCTCGAGCGATAAGAACGCCAGAAGCGCCAGCCTGCGCCAAGCCACGAGTTAAGCCTGCGCCATCGCCACCGACATACAGATTTTCAATCGCGGCGACCTCAAGGTTTTCCTTAATCTCGGGGTGGGCGGAATAGTACTTTGCCTCAACGCCATAAAGGAGGGTATGTTCCGTGGCGATACCAGGGGTCACTTTGTCCAAGATCTCGATCATCTCGACGATCGCTTCCATCGTCTTTTGAGGCATGCAGAGAGTAAGGTCGCCCGGAATCGCCTCTTTGAGAGTCGGACGGACAAAGCCTTCTTTGATGCGCTTTTCGGTGGAACGACGCCCGGCACGCAAATCGCCGAAACGCTGGACGATGACGCCACCGCAGGCAAGTTGGTTGGCCAGCGAGGACACTTTTTTCGCGTATTCATTCGGCGCTTTGAACGGCTCGGAGAAGTGATGGGACACCAAAATGGCGAAGTTCGTGTTGTGAGAGGACAATTTCGTGTCGCCATAAGAATGGCCGTTAACATTCACGACGCCCTCGTAGTTCTCGACGACGACATGGCCGCCGGGATTGGAACAGAAGGTACGGACGATGTTGCCGCCTTTGGTTTGATAGAGGAATTTGCCCTCATAGAGGTTTTCGTTGATTTCTTCCATCACTAGGTTCGGGCATTCGACGCGAACGCCGATGTCGACTTGGTTTTGGTTCATGTTAACGCCGCGCTTTTCCAAAACTTCGGCAAGCCATTTGCTGCCTTCCCTGCCGACGCTTAAGGAAACGAATTGGGCTTCGAATTCACGTCCATCTTCAAGGACGACGCCGCGGACTTTGTTATCTTCGATGATAATGTCCTGGACTTTGACGCCAAAGAACATGTCTATTCCTTTTTCAAGGTGATGGGAAATGCGCGTAAGAATCTTTAGGTTCTCTTCGGTGCCAAGATGGCGAACTTTGCTGCGAAGTAGCTTCAAACCCGCCGCCATGGCGCGACGTTCGATTTGCTTCACGGTCGGAGTTTCCGGATTGGTGATCGTTTCCGTGGCTCCGAATTGCAGATTGATCTTATCGACGTAATTGATGACGTCGAGAAGAGCCTCGTCGTCCATATATTCGCCAAGCCATCCGCCAAATTCGGTCGTAATGTTGAATTTGCCATCGGAATATGCGCCCGCGCCACCAAAACCACAGGTAATGGAGCAAGCCGGGAGGCAACCGCCATGGCCTTTCGCGTTCATGGGGCATTTTGGAAGTTTGTGCTCCAAAACAGGGCAACGCCTTTTTTCAATCGGATTGCCTTGATCGATCAAAGCAACTTTGAGTTCTGGATGGAGTTTGTTCAGTTCATAGGCCGCGAAATAGCCCGCGGGACCTGCGCCCACAAGGACGACATCATATTTCATAGGAATAACCTCGCCGCATAATCATATAGCATTCCACAAAAAAGCGAAGGAAAACGCGCTTCATATTATTAATATGCGCGCACAAGAAGCCACCGCTTCTATTCCCCACGCCTCTTGCGCTCCTGATAATGCTCCTCGAATTCGGGAGTCTTTGCCCAATAACGGATGGCCCAGCGTTCGAAGTTCCATTCGTCCATATAAGGGTTGCATTCGTAATCGATGTAATAGAGCAAGCCATCCTGAACGATGAAGTTCGTTGGGAAGAAGTCGATATTTAACCCCACCGCTTTCGCTTGGGCGGCCATTTCGCGAACCTGCGCGATATATTCGTCGACGGGTTCATCAGCGGCGACCATGTCGAAGATGGTTTTGCCGTTAACGAGTTCTTTGACGATGACTTCGCGTTCCAAATCGATATCGATGAGCTTAGGAACGCGGATTCCCGCATCGACCAAACGTTGATAATCGCGTTGCTCGGCCTCGATTTTGTTCCCAAACGAGTAGAAAGAACATGGCTCATGGTGAATTTGCTTAAAGACGACGCGCTTTCCTTCGCGTTCGACTAGATAGGAATATCCGCCTTTGCCTTTTCCTAGAAGGCGAAGCATTCGATAAGAAAGGCCATTCGCGACTAACGATTTCGCTTTCTTGTGATAGAACGTGAAGTGCTTTGCTTTTTCAAAGCCTAGCTTCAGATAAAACTCATTGTCCGAGAGCACGTAAGCTTTTTTCGCGCCCAAAGACTTGGCTTTGCGAAGCGCCTCATACACCACGGCTTTGCCGATTCCCTTGTGACGATAAGCAGGGATCACACATACGGGTTCAACGTAAGCATAATCGGTTTCAGGGAGGTACCACACGCCGCAGAAGGCAACGAGTTCTCCCGCTTCATTTTTCGCGGCAATATTGAGGATTTCGTTAAAGTTAGGACGTTTTTGCGCAGTTTTTTCACAATTTTGTTCAAATTCCTTGCGGTCTGATCCATGGTCAAACCCTTGCCATAGAAGCCATTGGAACTCTTCGAGATTCTCATAGGGATTGAACTCAATAAGCGAAATTCCCTTCGGCGCTTTCTTGGAAAGGCTCTTGCCCAAATCAAGGCGAAGCAAGGTCTCCCCGCGTTTTGTGGAGGCGTAACCCGCTGCCTTAAGCGCCTCGGCTTCTTTACGCAAATCGTCGCTGACGGCAATCTTTAGGCCGTCCTTATCCTGGAATTCTTGATAGGCATAGTCCAACACCTCTTTTTTGATGGATTCGTAGCCCGGAAGCGTCGCGCAGAATGCTTCGCCAAAGGACATATCGTAAATCGCCGCAGCCACCACTTGACCTTTGTCGATCCATAAGCCGATCAAACCACTATGCTCGGCCTCGAATCCAGGATGCCACATCATCCATTCCAAGCGAGCCCAGTTCCAGTTGCGATGCTCTTCGTCATCCTTGCACAAGGCAACAAGGAAACGATGCAACGCCTCATAGTCATTTTGCTGATAATTACGGAATTCCATGGTGTTATTTGACCTCCCCACCAAAATTGGCCATCAATGTCTCAGGATGTGAGAATTCGAAATGAATGTTCTTATGGGGGTTTACCAGAAGCGAAAGAGTTCCAGGCTTTTTCTCTCCCATAACGGTGTCGAAAACAAGTTTACGATAAGCTTTGAAGCCGCATTTCTCCTGGACTCTGCTGGAGCGGAGGTTCTCTTCGAAGTGACCGCAGAGCAAGAAATCATAATCGAGGACGTCGAAGCAATAATCGATGACGGCGCTGACGGCTTCGGGCATCAGGCCATATCCCCAGTAGTCCTTGGACAAAACGAAACCGAGTTCCCTTCCCTGATAGGGAACGAACTCCGTGAGTTTTTCTTCTAATGCGTAATTCTCAACGCCTAACGAGCCTATGACTTTGTTATTGTCTTTATAAACGATGGCGAATGTTTTCTTCTCGCCGATGAAACGGAGGACGATATCGCCCGATTCATCGATGTTTTGGTGATGACGCCATCCTGCGCTTTCCCCTACTCCGGGAACCGAGGCGTATTCATATAAATCGTAGACGTCTTCGCGTTTCCAGGGACGCAGGATCAACCGCTCGGTCTCTAGTTCGATGTTGGTGACATCAAACGCCGCATTCATTCCGATTGGCCTCCCTCAGGGGTACAGAAGGGGCGATAGTCCTCTTTATATTTGACGAAGACCTCGACGAGTTTGGGATCGAAATGCGAACCGGACTCGTCTTGGATGATTTTTATCGCTTCGTCAAAAGGCAAGGCGTCTTTATAGCAACGCTTTGAGACAAGGGCATCGAAAACGTCCGCGATGGCCATGATGCGAGCGGAAAGAGGGATGTTCTCTCCCGCAAGACCGCAGGGGTAACCAAAGCCATCCCACTTCTCATGATGATACGTGGCGATATCGGAGGCAAACTTCAAATATTCCTCATCCGTAATGCCCGCGAGGATTTCGCGGACAACCGTGCCGCCTTCGGATGCGTGACGTTTCATTTCTTCGAACTCTTCAGGGGTTAATCTGCCCGGTTTGCGGAGAATTTTGTCCGAAACCACGATTTTTCCGACATCATGCATTGGGGCAAGGGTATAAAGCAATTCGATGAAATGGTCGTCGATAACGTCAGTGTAGACGTCTTCTTTCACCGCAGATTCCGCGAGCATCTTCACGATGGCGCTGGTGCGGGCAACGTGCTCCCCCGTCTCCGTATCACGGCTTTCGATCAAGCTCGCAAGACCGGTGATGATATGTTCTTGCATATCGGTGATCTTTTTCTGGTTCGCCACCAGTTCCGCCTTCGTGTCTTGCTGCACCAAATCGTTATAGAAGATGTAGCAAAGGGCTGCGCTAATGCCAATCGCGGCATAGGCAACGTGAAGTTTATAAAGGGTCATGGGCAAAATACCCGCGGCCAAGACGATCAAAATCATGATGACGGTCGCGATGTCGCGGTGACGGAAATAACGACCAACGAAGATAAGCGCGACGAGCAAGTACGCGGTGCCTACAAAGTAGAAGATCTCATAAATGAGGAAGTAGCTGCCGCGCATATACCCTTCCGCGTTGAATTGGAAGATCGCTCCAAAGGGGGCGCAGATGACTTGAACCAATAGGTTCGCGGCAAAGAAGCCGCCGGCGATTTTGCCTTGATGCTTCATGCCCAAAGCGCCAGAGAAAAGCATGGCGAGCACGGGAGACAAAGAGAACTGAAGAGTCGTCAAAATGGTCAAAGGAATGGCGAAGTTCGCGTTGTAGTAGCCGCAATGAACGGCGAATTCCGCCGCTGAGCAAAACGCAATGGATAAGAATGTGGTGACGAACCATGCTTTCTGCGCCTTATTGAAACCCGAATACGTCAAAACGTGGATGGTCATTGCGATCATCAGCAAGGAAATCAAGATAACGATGCTTGAGTAAAGGGTCATATGGGTTCTGCATAATAGTAGTTTGTTCGCCAAATATTGCCAATTCCCTAAAAGCGAAATGGGACATAAACACAAAATATGAGCTCTTTTTCAAAGAAAAAGTAACACCTTTGCTAAAACAAGAGCAAAATACCGCTCGTGCGTTTATGGTAGCCACGATCGTCATCTCACTCATTACCTTCCTGCTGATCGCGTTGTCGATCCTTTTCTTTCCCCAAATCAAGATCGGGAAGGTACGCCTTGGCACCTATTGGATCATTGCCTTGATCGGCGCGGTTATTTTGCTTTCGTTTTCCTTCGCCCCCATCGACGAAGTCTTCCGTCAGCTCACCAGTAACTCCAGCGTGAACCCCTTGAAAATCATCGTCTTGTTCTTTTCGATGACGATGCTTTCCATTTTCTTGGACGAAGTTGGTCTATTTAAACACTTGGCCAGCATCGCCGCGAAGAAAGCCAGCAACAATCAGTTCGCTTTGTTCACGATTCTTTATGCCTTGACCGCTATTCTTACCATTTTCACTTCCAACGACATCGTCATTTTGACGTTCACGCCGTTTATTTGTTTCTTCTGCAAGAACTCCAAAGTGAACCCCATTCCCTACTTGGTCGCGGAATTCACCGCCGCCAACACGTGGTCCTTGATGCTGATCATCGGAAATCCGACGAACATCTATTTGGCGACCTCCGCGGGAATTGGTTTCTTTGAGTACTTCCGCACGATGGCGTTGCCGACCGTTTGCGCGGGCGTCGTCGAGTTCAGCGTCTTGCTTTTGCTCTTCCACAACAAGCTGAAGCTCCCACTCCAAGTGACCGAAGAGGAAACCCCCATCAAGAACAAGGTCGCTTTGGTCCTTGGCTTAGTCCATCTAGCGGCTTGCCTGGGCTTCCTAATCGCCTCCAGCTACCTCAATTTTGAGATGTGGATCATCGCTTTGGTGTGCGCGGGTTCGCTTGTACTAAGCGCCACGATGATGTGCCTCGTCACCAAAAAGGATTGGAACTATATCGGCGAGTCCTTCAAGAAACTCCCCTACCAATTAATTCCGTTTTTTCTCTCGATGTTTGTCATCGTCGTAGCCCTCAATTATCAAGGAATCTCTGCAAAAATCGCTCAATTTTTAGGAAATTCGAATACGATCTGGACTTATGGCTTCTCTTCTTTCTTCGTCAGCAACCTCATAAACAACATTCCAATGAGCATCCTTTTCTCCGATTTGTGTGCCGACAACGCGGCCATCTACGCTTCCATCGTCGGCAGCAACATCGGCGCGTTCTTGACCCCGACTGGCGCCCTTGCGGGCATCATGTTTACCAACCTCGTCAACGAGCATGAAACCAAGTTCTCTTTCGGCGATTTCGTGAAGTATGGCACGGTCGTTTCCTTGCCCATCATCACCGCGACGTTATTTATGCTGACTTTCTCCGTAGGTTTTTAAGCGGGGCACTTTTCCTTTCTGTGCGAGTAGATTATTATTCGTTCCATATTAAGGTAGACGACCATGGCTCTGTATTACTATTACGCGATGTTCACCATTTCCGTGGTGCTCGTTCTTGTTTATACCTTTATTTTTCATAAGCACTTCGACGCGAACCTGACCATAATCGCGGTTTTGGTCCCTGTCTTGAACGTTTCGTTCTTGATGATGGCTCGGTCCACCAACATCGAGGAGGCCTTGGTCTCACTACGCGTTTCCTATATCGGTGGGTGTTTCCTTTTCGTAGCCGCGATGTTCCTCATTTTCAACATATGCCACGTTTGCTTAAGAAGGTGGATGCGCTTCGGAATCATTTTGATTTCCTTCGTGGTCTATGCCTCCGCGTTAACCATCGGCTATAACGACCTTTTCTATGTGGGTATGCCTACGCTTGGCCAAGCCTTCGGCGCTTCTTACATCACCAATAAGCATTATGGCCCCATGCATACCGTCTTCTATGTCATGGTCATTTGCTATTACGTCCTCACCATCGGCGTCATCATCTATGCCATCTTCCGAAAAAAGCAGATGTCGCGCCTTATTTTGGGATTGGTCATCCTCTCCGTCACCGTCGCGATGATCGGTTTCTTCGGCGGACGATTCTTCCAACAAAAAGTCGAACTTCTCCCTGCCTCCTATAACCTTGGCCTAATCATTTACATCATTTTGGCCTCGCGCTTACGCCTTTATGACGCGTCCGACTCCGTCACCGACGCCTTAGTGGAAAAAGGCGATACCGGCTTTGTCTCCTTCGATTCGAAAATGCGTTACCTCGGCAGCAACGAGACCGCGAAACGCATGTTTGTTGAACTCAATACCTATGTCGTCGACCGCTCCGTCGCCCAAGATGAATGGGCAAAAACAAACCTTTTGCCGTGGGTCGAGGAATTCAAACGCAATCCCAATGATGACCACCGCCTCATCGAACGGGATAACGCGATTTATCTTTTGCGTTTGAATTATCTTTCCGTAGGTCGCTTCCGTCGCGGGTTCCAATTCCTAATCACCGATGACACCGCCAACCAAGAACATATCCGACTAATCCACTCCTATAACGCGCAGCTAGAAGAAGAGGTCGCCAAGAAAACCGCAAGCATCTTGGAAATGCAGAACAAATTGGTTCTTGGCATGGCCACCATGGTCGAAGGCCGCGATAACTCCACCGGCGGCCATATTAAGCGCACCAGCGACTGCGTTCGCATCCTGATTGAGGAGATGAAGAAAGACAATCTCCCCGAACTTACCGAGCAATTCTGCCATAACATCATCCGCGCCGCCCCAATGCACGATTTAGGCAAAATCACGATCGATGACGCGATCCTCCGTAAGCCTGGCAAGTTCACTCCTGAAGAATACGAAGTCATGAAAACCCACGCGGCGGAAGGGGCGAGAATCATTCACCAAATCCTTGAAGGCACCGACGATATCGTCTTTAAGGAAATGGCGGAAAACGTCGCTCATTACCATCACGAAAAATGGGATGGCACGGGCTATCCCAAAGGATTAAAAGCCGAGGAAATTCCTTTTGAGGCGCGCATCATGGCGGTCGCGGACGTTTATGACGCCTTGGTGAGCAAGCGCGTCTATAAAGAACGCATGTCCTTCGAGACCGCGAAGAAGATCATCCTCGAAAGCATGGGAAAACATTTCGACCCCATGATGGAAAAGTACTATTTGGCGGCAAGAGAAAAACTCGAAGCTTATTACCAAGAAAACGATCAGTGATTATAGGATGACTTGCGGCGCTTTGATTTCCGCGCCGGTATATTCATCCACGATATGGAGAACCAAGGAACCAACCCTAGGTTTTAGATATTCGATGAGCAACGCACGATTGGCGAGGCATGTGGCGTCTTCGCCAAAATACAGATGCACCTCGTCTTTGCCGTTTACGTGACCTAAGAAACCAAGGAAAGCGGAAAATTTGTTTTTATATTCCTCGACGGTGACGCCATGGCAAGAGGCGCGCTCCGTAAAGAACGCTTCGGTGAATGGAACGCTTTGATAATCTCCATGGCTCATGTCTTCGTTAAACGGGATGGCATCACCCAAAGACGAGGCCATGATTTTCTTTAGTTCTTCGCCAGCAACAATGTGATATTTCACTGCAAAAATCCTCTTTTCCCTGCAAAACTCGTTTATTCTTTTTCGTTTTTTAGTTTTTCAATATGCTGGACGCGTTGCAGCAACGTTGGATGCGAATAATAAAGCGTGACCACCAAAGGATGCGGATTCAAGTCACCCAAATCTTCACGGAACAACACCTTCAAACCCGAAACCAAGGCGTCGGCATAGCCCTCTTTGAACGCTTGTTCGTCCGCACGATATTCTGCCCTGCGCGACATGCGGGAGGTAAATAGGCCAAGCAGAAGAGAGACAAATGGCATCATGCTGGAGAAGAACAAGATCACCGCCAGACCATAATTAACCGCCCCAAATCCGAAGTCGGAATAGATTTGGGGATAACGGACCATGAGCCACGCCAAAGTAACCAAGATCGCGATTTGAACGATCGAGGCGACGGAGTTCTTCAACGTGTCTTTATGGAGGCCATGCCCCATTTCGTGAGCGAATATGGCCAAGATCTGCTCGTTGTCCATAACCTTGAGCAGGTTGTCATAAAGCACGATGGTTTTGCTTTTCCCAAAGCCCGTGAAATAGGCGTTTGATTTGGTGGTTCTGCGCGAGGCATCCATGACTTTGATGTCGCGCACCTTGTAGTTGTGTTTTTCTAACATTGCAACCAAAGCGGTTCGTAGTTCCCCTTCTTCTAACGGGGTGAATTTGTTGAAGACTTTGGAAAGGATGGGATAAAGGAAAGATAGGCCAAGCATGAAAAGGAACAGAACGCCCGAGAACAAAAGCAACGTCCAATCCCCTAACGAGGTGTGAATGAGTTGGAATAAGCAAGTTAGGCCTAGGAACAAGGCAACTTCGATGATCAGCTTCTTGATTTGGTCCACCACGAACGTCTTCACGCTGGAGTTGTTAAAACCATAACGGCCTTCGATGACGATGGAATTGTAATAGGCAAAGGGGATGTCAAAGACTGTGCTCGCGCCAATGTAGACGCCAAGAACCGCGATCGTGGCCACATAAGGGTTTTCGATGTTCGCCGACACCAAAGAGAACACATTCCCGAGGAGAAGACCAAGAATCAAGGCAAACGAAACGCAGCTTTCAATGATATCAACTCGAATGATATCCGCTTTATATCGCTTCCACTTCAGGTAACGTTCTTCGTCATAGACGCCTTCAAGCTCAACGGGAATCCCTCGATTTCGGCTTTTGTAGCTCAAAACGTTAATGAACAAATTGAAAACGAAATGCAGCGCGATGAGCGAAATGGCAATGATTTTGTACATCTCAATTACCTCCGACCCACGAATTATACCCGATGATCGCGACATCGATGGTCAAAATGAACGAGGAAATCGAATCGCTAAAAGATCTCGATTTTTCAATCGATACAGCCCTTGATAACGTTGAGCTATCCTAACGTCACATCTTTTTCCAATCCGAAAAACGGGAACGACGTTTCTTTTTATTGGAATTAAGAGAGCGAATTAGATAACGCCGCAGGGAATAAGGATGATGAGAAGCAAAGCAACTAAGGACCATTCCGAAATCAAGAAGATGGTGCGGGTTCTCGGTTTCATGTCCGGCACGTAGTTCGCGGCTAAGAAGAACGGCACATAGGTGGTGATGAAAACCGGAATGACGCCCCACCATGGGTAAACCCAAATGAAGGAATGGTTGCTCGTTCCCGCGAGGAAGGATTCGAATAACGCGAACAGCAAAGACATCGCAAGCGCGCCGACCAGACGGCAATCGATACCCCGCCTTGGCTTATCGCCGCCACGGGCGAAATAATGCTTCTTCGTATCTTGGGGCAGCATCTTGAAGGAAATGATGCCAGCGAGTGAGAACATCATCGAAAGTTCCCAACTCACGCCAACGAGCAAGATGAAGGTCGTCGATTGGTTCGATACGGCCCAAAGCGGATAGCCAGACGCATGCCCGATGATCGCGTTGGCGATTTCGTAGAGCCAATGCACGCCATAAAGCGCTAAACCCGCGAACACGGCACGGTAGTTCTTCTTATGGATTTCGGACCAGTAGACATAGAAAACTACCGCGAGGATGAAGATAAAGGTCCAGTTGAAATTCTCCGTGCTGCGGACACGTATGGAATCAACGAGGCCTTTCGACAGATCGGAACCGTCGCCCCAAAACTTGAACATATTTGGTACCTCTTTTGTATTTTTATTGTAACAAGAGGAACGCATTTACGCACCAAAAGCAGAAAAACGTCGCAAAACCGCCATTGTTTATCCAAAAAATACTTCAGAATTGCAGGGTTATATCATAGATGATGATGAAACCTTGGGACATTCGGCATACAATCATTGGTACGAAAGAGAGGAACCCGCATGGGACATAAAAAACTATTATTTTTCCCGGCTGTGGCGATTTTGAGTTTGGCGTCTTGCTCTGGCATCAAGCACAACATCAACGAGTATGTTTTGCAGCTCAACTACAAGCCCGACTACCGCATCCTGCAGCTTACGGACACCCACATCAGCGACGTGGACAACACCAAGGTGCATTACGACTTCATGGATTTGACCATCCGCGATGCCAACCCTGACCTCATCGTCATCACCGGCGACGTCTTCACCTTCGCGAGCAGGAGCACCGCCCAGGAATTCTTCAAGTGGCTCGATGGCCATGGCGTGAATTGGACGGTGGTTTGGGGCAACCACGACGAGCAAACCTACTTCAACATCGACTGGGTGACCGATCTGCTCAACAACTATGGCTCCAATTGCGTCTTCAAAGACATCCAAGACGATAACGTCCAAGGCAATTCGAACTTCGCCATCAACTTAATGAAGGATGGCAACGTCTTCGAGCAGTTGATCCTCATGGACAGCAACCGTTATCTCTTCGGCTCGTATTTTGGCTATGACTATTTCCATCAGAACCAAATCGACTGGTATTCCGATCTCATTGACTACACCGCTGGGCTAAATGGCGGCGTCGCCGTTCCGTCCTTGATGTTCTACCACATCCCCTTGCCCGAAGTCCGTGACGCCTGGGCCGCCAAAGATCAAGACCCCAACGTCAGAGGCGAAGAAAACGAAACGCCTTGCAACCCCGATTACAACTCGGGCTTCTTCAAGGTCATCAAAGAAAAGGGTTCGACCCATGGCATGTACTTCGGTCATGATCACGTCAATGACTTCGTCGTCAAATACGAAGGCATCGACTTCGGCTATGGCGTCAAAGCCACCAGCAACGTCTACAACAAGAGCGCGATGCTCGGCGGACGCGTCATTACCCTCAAGGAAGACCATAGCCTCGCCTATCAGGACATCTTCCATCAATACACGGAGGTGATGTAATCATGAGTAAGAAAGCTACGATCATTTGCTTGATCTTCGTCACCATCGTCGGTTCGCTGTTCATGATGTTGGCGTCCAACATGTTCTTCAACATCGTCGTCCATGTCGGCGGCGGCTTCGATCCCACCTTCGTTTTTCCCGTCCTCCCCGCGATGAGCGTCACCATGGCCTTCGTTTTGGGCATTTTGTATCTGCTCCGCACCTACAGACACCCCGACTGCCGCAGGCGCATCACCCGTTGCTATTCGATCATCCTTGCCGTTATCTCCCTCATCGGTCTAATCGGTTCCATCCTCGCCGGTGCGGTTTTCTACAAGGACTTTGTCGGCAACAAACCCTTCCCGGGATACGTCCTTATCTTCCTTATCCTTAATCTCCTCTTGGTTTGCGGCGGTTGCGTGATCTTCTTCTTGGCCAAGAGGCTCCCGCAGGATGAAGGCAGAGCAAAGATCGGCTTCCGTTACGTCATGAAGACCCTTGGTTGGTTCTTGTTCATCTGCTTGTTGCTCAACCGCTTTGGCACCTTCTTGACCTCGCCGAGCTTCATCTATTGGAGGAACTTCCAGCTGACGTTCCCCTTCTACCTCTACCTCTTGTTGCCGGTTTTCCTTGGCATCTTGGTCTCGCTCCATATCCTAGGCATCGGCAACCGCAAGAAGCTCTTTATCCTCGGCATCGTCGCCCTTGGCCTCAATGTCGTCTTCTTCGCCTACACCGCCATCATGGGCATCAACGACACTGGCTTCATCTCCTCCCTCTCGCAAGCCATGCCGCTAGAGCGCGTTGCTTCCAAACCCGTCGAACTCCCCATCCACTTCTTGGCCTATGCCGGCGTCGCCGCGGCGGTCATGGTCCAAAACAGGAAACCCAAAGGCGAATAGCCTCCTCGGAACCTTGCCCCGCCCCTGCTATAGGCGTGGGGCTTTTTCTTTGGATGTGGAGAAAGCCGCCTTGCTGTATAATTGCAGTAAAGGAAACAAACTCATGGCAGCAAGAATCATCTTAGTCGACGTCTTTGTTGGAGATCAGCAAATCGGGCATTTCGAGTTCCCGCTTAAGCTAGGCGAATCCATCACCTTCCCTGAAGAAAAACCATATGGCGGCCTTCAATATCGCATCAGCGTGGGTCCGGATAACACCTACGAATTCTCCCCAGACGGATATGAAATGTGGGTACGCTTCAACGATGAACGCGTTGGCCGCTGCGTCGAATACCTCGACGGCAGAAGCGTGTTGTTCCTCTTCAAGACGCGCATCGTCGATTAACCCTCATTCATCAAGAGCGATTCCCCTCGCTCTTTTTTCGCAAAGCGCTTTTCTTGAAATCTCCTCGCGCCGTGATTTAATGATTTCAATGCAAAAACGACAGAAAAAGACCGCTTTTGCAAAGTTTTACTGAAAAATGGAGGGAAATTGATGGAAATCACCAGTCCAGGTTTGGGCTTTTGGCTCATCAAGAAAGAAGACGCGAAAAACGTATTCCTTTCTGGCTATGAGGCGGGATACCGCCACTTCGACACCGCCATCCTCTACGACAACGAAGCGGAGATTGGCGAAGCAATCAAAGAGCTAAACGCGCCTCGTGAATCCTTCTTCCTCACCTCCAAGATCGGCGCCAGCACCAAGTCCTACGAAGGCGCCAAAAAGGCCATTCAGGAATCGCTTGAACGCTTAGGCGTAGAATATCTCGATTTGATGTTGATTCACGCCCCGCGGCCATGGTCGCTAATCTTCTTTCCCTTCCTTCATTTCAAGAAGGGAAACCGCGAAGTATGGCGCGCCATGCTCGAAGCCAAGCAAGAAGGCAAAATTAAAAACCTCGGCGTCTCCAACTTCGGCATCAAGGATCTGCGCAACATCATGGATTTCTCCGATGAGAAGATCTTCGCCAACCAGATTCGCATCCATATCGGCCACGTGCCTCAAAAGGTCATCCGTTTCTGCAAGGAGCATGACATCTTGCTTGAGGCTTATTCCCCAATCGGCACCGGCAGGCTTCGCAAAAAGAAGAAAATCGCCGAAATCGCGAAGAAATATAACGCCTCCGTTCCTCAGGTATGCATCAAATATTGTGAGCAACTCGGAACCATACCTCTCCCTCGCAGCAAGAACCCCGCCCACATCAAGCAGAATCTTGAACTCAATTTCACTATCTCTGAAGAGGATATGGCATCGCTAAACAAAATCTGGGTGTTCTAACCCCCTATTTATAGAAAAATTATTAGGTTTTTGCGCGATTAATCAAAAAATCGTACTGAATTTTTCCAGATAATGAAATCGATAATAGATTGTCTCGTCTAAAACGTTCTCCTCAAAGGTTTTTCCGAATGACCAAAATGTTCTGGTTGCCTTCGCGACGATACTGAACTTCGTCCATGATGGACTTCACGATGAAAAGGCCAAGCCCGCCGATCTCGCGATGCGCGGCGTCTTTGGTGATATCCGGGTCTTCGGTTTTCGTTGGATCAAAGGGTTCCCCCTCATCGACGAGCATGACGGCGACGGTTTTGGGTTCGTCGGTGATTTCGTAACAGATTTCGACTTTTCCCGGCCTTCCATGGTAAGCATAGGAAACGATGTTGGTGAGAAGCTCATCCAAGGCAAGGCGCACCTTATAGCAGATCTTTGAGGAAATGCCGTGCGTTTGCAAAGCCTCGACGACGGATTCCAAACCGTCTTCGATCGCTTCGATCTTCGCCTCGATTTTCAATGAATCTCGAATCATCGTAAACCCCGTTATTAATTCGCCGTGACCGGCGTGTTCGCGTAGGCCCCTTCGCCATAAGCGGACTCCGAATAAAGGTAGACATCAATGGTAATTTCGTCGATGTATTGATCCCCGACGCTAAATATACCCGTGCCGCCGTTTCTCCATTCCAACGTGAACCCGTTATAAACGAGAAGGCCACTTAAATTGAACCGGAAATCCCACGAAACTTGATTGCTCGTGCCGTAATAAACCCAATACCCTTTATATACTTTTTCTGGTTCGTCGGTCGCTTG
This sequence comes from Candidatus Alloenteromonas sp., assembly GCA_045220635.1. Classification (GTDB taxonomy): domain Bacteria; phylum Bacillota_I; class Bacilli_A; order RFN20; family CAG-826; genus Alloenteromonas. The sequence continues at coordinate 22,555 of JBGUWA010000234.1, forward strand.
ATAATGACCGTCTTGGTAATTCACCACTTTCACGTCGCTGACCTTCAGTTCGAAAAGAATTGGCTTATCTTTGTAATTGGGGCTCCACTTCCATGTCACGATGCAACGAGCCATATCGTATCCCTTATCGTAGCATTGACGGATTTTGCTGTTTGAGAAGGCGTATTGCTTTTCCGTGTTATAAGGAATCTTGATACGAGTGGTCGATTTTTCGTTAATCGCAACATAAGGGTGATTGGTCGTATAACGCGTCGGCTTAACGAACTTTTCAGGGGCGGTCTCGTCGAGCTCGATCCTCTCGGCAAAGGCGTTCACGTCGCTGCCTTCGCTAGAAGGAATGGCAAAAACCTTTTCCTGCATGTCGCCGATTTGGGATAAGAAGCGATATTCGAACGTTTTCTCGGTCTTCTCGTAAACCACGCCGACATAAAGGTCGACATCGGTGACGACGCTATAGGAATAGGTGTAGCCAATCTCATAGGAATCGAGGTCTGCGCCCGGGACATAAGAGGTGGTGATTTTCTTGGTTAGGGCTTGTACCGTGGAGAAGTTCGGATCCAGGGCTTCAACACAGGTGAAGGAGAATTCGTTGTTATTGAACATGCTGACGATTTCCGAATCCAAGGTGGTGTCGGCGCTTAAAGACACTTCCTCTAATGAGGAAACAAGCGAGGAATCCTTGAGCATGCCCGGAACGTCTTTGGCGATCGTCGCGAGGTTTTGCTCATAAGTTTTCTTCATGTCCGTCGCGGTAGGAATCGCGGTTTGACGCGGATAACTACCTAATTTGGCCGTGCCTGCATCCATTTGCAACGTGACATAAGTGTGAAGCGGGAAGTCTTCGATATGACCAACGTAAAGGAGGAAATAATAGGTGTCGTCATTTCGAATCGATTGCACGATATCCGATGCGGATTTGATTTGTCCATGGCTATTGGCAAGGGCTTCTCGCGCGGTTTCGCTGCGATGAGGATGAACCGGCGAGACATAGGAGTCGACATAGGAATGCCCACAGGTCAAACACGTGTGACGGGTATAGCCTTTGGTCCTCGTCGTCGGAGCGATGATTTCTTCTTCATAAATATGATCTTGGCCTAGCGGCTCGATTACCTGATACGTCGAATAATCGCAACGGTCGCAATATTCATAAGCCTCATGGCCACATTCGTCGCAGGTCGCATCCACTTTGGGCATGGAGATAATGTGGTGGCCTATTGCTTCCGTGAAGTTATCTTTCTTCGTTTCGTGGCAATAACGGCACTCATACATCGTGTAGCCTTCGTCAAGGCAGGTTGGAGCGACGACATAGACACGTTCAAAGTCATGGCCTAATGCATCGAGGGCGTTATAGCCTTTTAGTTCGCCACAACGGTCGCATTCATCATAAGCGCAAAGTCCGCTGCCAGTGCAGGTTGGAACCTCTTCTTCGTGATGAATCCAATCGTGGCCTAAAGCCTTTTCGCCAACTTTGGAAACGGTTTTGCCGCAACGATGGCATGTCGCGGTGATTTTGCCATCATCAACGCAGGTGGGGTTAACGGTTGTGTAATGATAGTCGTGGCCTAAGGGTTCCACGAAATTCGCGTAATGAGCTTTGCCACAAAGCGAGCAACGGAAAATGTCATACCCTTCGCCAGTGCAAGTGGGCTCTACGGTTTCCGTTAGGACATAAGCGTGGTTTCGCGGAAGCGTCTCAAAGGGTTCGAATTCGTCAATGCCACAACGGGTGCAGAAACTTTCGACATGGCCTGGATAAGAGCATGTCGACGGCAGTTCGTGACGTTGGAAATCGTGGCCTAAGGGTTCCACATAATTCTCTTTATGGTCCTCGTAGCCGCAACGGGTGCAATAAGTGACGTCAAAGCCCTTTTTGGTGCACGTCGGCGCGACGGTCTTGGTAACCAAATGGTGGCCTAACGCGGGAATTTCCACCGTTTCGGATTTTGCATCATCATCGGGGCAAGATACGTAACCTAATCCGGTCTCGGTGCAGGTGGGCTGTTTTAGGATCACTTCATGATCGTAATGATGTTTGTGCCCCGCGGCAGAAGTTAGCAATGGCGAAATAGAGGAAAGCGCCGAGCTAAGAAGCAACGAGGCAAATGCGAGGAAAATACCGATGCGTCTCATGCTGGGTTCACCTCGTAAAACGTGATGGGATCGGGGAAGGACTTTTTGTTCACTACCTTGACGATGTCCGGATTCTTAACCCATTCGTCATAGGCGTTATAAGCCCGTTCCACAATGTAATTGGCGTAATTTTCCGCGTCGACTTCGGCGGGGTTTTGCCGCGACGGATCGAATTGCGAATACTCTTCGTAAGCGCCTTCGCGTAAACCTTTCATCACCGGCGAATCAAACTCTGCATGGGCGAATTGATAAGCGTGGCGCATCAAGTGGGCTAAGGTGCGCAACGTTTCGACACCATTGTCGCCCATCTTTTCGGCGAAGAGATAAATCGTGTTCGTGTAGGGGTCGTAGGTTCCGCCTGGCGCGGCCAGTTTCTCCGCCATCTTGGGGTTACGGGCCATGAAGGGGCTAAGATAATCATATTGCGAGGAAACGTATTGAAGCTGAACGGGGTTATCGAGATTCAACTCGACCGTCATGTTATTCGCGTAGTCACGGACTAAGGCGCTGCGAGAATAATACTGACGCTGCTTATAGAGATCCTTTACCGCGTCGCCATACTTCAAGTCGCCGCTCTTGCGCACTTCGATGCGGGCTTGGGAGATTTCGCGCTGCGAAACATTTTGCACTTTTGCTTGATAGGCTTGATGAATGCTTTGCTGGATTTTGGACAAGCCTTTATAAACCAAAGCGCCTGCGATTAAACCCGACCCAAAGCCGATGAGCTTCGCGCCCAGATCGCTCGCGCCCAGTTTCTTCGCGATGTTTTCCGATAGCTGAGCCACTTTTTTGGCCACGGCGGAGGTAATCATGATTTTCGCTGCGTGGAGGACGATTTCCTTTGCCGCGATTAAGGCCGTATGCGCAACGGCCCTTAAGCCGTAACCCGCTTGGAAGGATTGGCTTAAGGCGGTGGAAACCGGCGCGAAGAAGGTCAATGCCAAATTGCTAAGGATGCCGACGGTATGGTAAATCTTCTCCCCTACTTCGTCGCCAAAGGCTTTCTTTAATCCATCTTTGATGGGGTTATAGCCTTCTTGACCCGTATAAGCTTCGGTGATGCCTTCAAGAAGCTCGGATCCCGCATAAGCCATGGCAACGGTAAGGGTTACGGAGAAAACGCCTAACGCGACTGGGCCAAGCGCTCCCGCCGTAAGAATGACCGCGGTGACGCCGCCAGCGATCATCAGCATGGCGGTCAAGCTCTTCAGCAAACCATTCGCGACGTGTTCTTGCTTCGACAGGTAGTTTGGATCGGTGGCAATCGTGATGTTGAAATCATCGATTTCCTCATTGTAACTCACCACCAAATACTGGTTTTCGGAAAGGATTTGATTCCTTAAAACCGAGGCGAGGCGACCTTGGATTGCCTCGTTTTGTAAACGGAGGCATTCGTTGGCCAAAACGTCCTCGGAAAAGACAACAAAACTATTAAGACCGATGTTCCAACCGTTTTTCTCTTGAAGTTTAATGGCTTCATCCAGCAGTTGAACCGCTTTGTCGTAGGCCACGGAAGCTTTTTGACCATAAATGGCGTAGGCGCCTAAGCCAGACTTTTCACGGAAGAGCGAAGCTTTGTAAAGATATTCGCCATGATCGTAGTCATAAAGGTCAAGGTCTTCGTCGGCGTAGTCTTCAAGTTCGCCTTCCGCGCGATGGACATCGAGTTCGATGGAGAAGGCGCTGCGTTGCCTATAGGAGAAGAAATGGCCTTGATAGACGCCAGAGAAGCCATCAAGGAAGGCGTTGGATTCGATAACGAAACGCCCACCATTATTCTCTTCGGGATAAACGAATACGCCTTGAGAAACGGATAACGTCGCTTTGGGATTTAAACCGTCGTCCAACTGCTCGTCTTCACCAACGAGGAGAAGTTCGATTTCCTCGCCTTTAGCAAAGATTTGCATGAAGCCACAGGAATAGACAGGCGTCTCTTCGACCACATCGTACAAGGTCCAGCTCGTAAAGGCCAAGCCGGGGATAAGGACATCCTCGTCGTCTTCATTTTCCTTGGGTTGAACCGCATAGGCGGGAAAAACCTCAAAGCCCAAAGTAGAGATTTCGTTGCAGGCCAAATCCGTCGCAAGGGAGGAATAGTATGCGGTATCGGTAACGGTATAGTAATCGCCAAGCTTTGCCCCAGTTGGCAAATCGGTCAAGGCATAACGAACGTTCGCGGGAGTAACGGGGGTGGGTTCGCTCGACTCGGAAGATGCCGAAGAAGAGGAAGAGGAGGAGGGTGAAGACGGGAAGGGGTCAGTCTCGGGATAAGAATGGCTAGGGATGGGGTCATCGGATTCCGATGGATAGGAAGTCGAAGTAGGCTCGCGACCAGAACTACCCTCGCTGTTGTCGGGGTATTCGTAACTGCCATCGCCGTCATCGATGCCTGAGAAAGAATAATCGCTCATGTTGGGCGGATTGTCAGGCTCGCTAGATTCGCTAGAGGAAACAGGCTCACTGGATGGAGTGGGTTCGCTATATTCGGAGCTTGAAGAAGATGGGGTCGTGCTCGGCTGTGAGCTTGCCGCCGGCTGGTTGCTGCTTGCCATCGGTTGAGAAGAAGAGGAAGACGCTTCCGCGAAAGGATTGCAGGAAGCTAACGTCAGCGAAAGGCAGGACAAAAGCAAAAGTAAGCGAGTTTTACGTGGATTTCTCATGCAATTGCCCTCACTTTCTCGTACGTAATCGGATTGGCGCTATCTTCGTAGACGCGGAAGGAAGACCCTTGGCCAGCGAAACGAAGGTCAAAGGAGAAGCGATAGCCCAAGCGGTTACGGATGGTGACGCGAACCGTGTCGGCGCCCGTAATGATTTTCCCTTTGAGCTCGCGGAGGAGATATTCCTCTTCGACGGACTGACCGCTTTCATCGAAATATTGGAAGGTCACGACATCATCAAGATCGCCATAACGATCCCCAACTTCGGCCACGTAATATTTTGACGCGCCTTGAACGGCAGAAGTCGCTTTTAGCCTGCGGGTGAACTGCGTGCAGGTGCCTTCTACCATGCCATTAAGCGAAAGCCATCCGCCGACATCGCCCTCCGCAAGGAAGACAACCTCCCATTCGCGGGTACCGCACCAATTGGATTCGGAAACGATATAAACGCCCGATTCATCCAGGACGGTCGAAACATCCGTGTCATAAGGAATGGGATAGATCTCTTCCGTTATTTTATTCATCATGACCACGGAAGAGGATTCATAGGTCCTTAGCTGCGTGAAGCTGAAGCCATTGATGTAGATGGGAGAAGAGACGAGGGAGGCAAATACCGACTCGTCCGAGACAACGTAGATGTCGTCTGAGAGTTCTGCTTCAAAGACGTTTTCGATTTGATAGTTGCCTTCGCTTAGGAAGAGCTTTGCATCTAAGAACAAGGAATCAATGCGCTTCTTCGCCGCTTCCTTAATCGCCCGGAACGCCGCAAAGCGGGAATCATAGAGGGTGCCGCCCTTGGGGTAGCGGTAGGTTCCATCACCGAGGATTTCCATGTCATAAGATTCGGCTTCCATGGCCAAGTCGAGCGCCTCAACGTATCCGTCATCGGTGAAGGGGAAGACAAAACGGAACTTACCCGCGCCAGCGCTTTGGACATCGACGACATAAACCTTCGTCATGAAGGATGAAGTGAAGATGCCGCTGGTGAGGAGGTCATAGTTAACAGTAGGCACATAGTTTTCTTCATCCACGACGGAGAAGTAGAAGGCGTGTGAAATCTTATCCCCTGCCGCATCCGATGCGCCGACCTCGACGGAAACCATGTAGTTGCCAACTTCTTTAAAATTCCCGAGCAAAGTGGAGTGAAGGTCTTGAAACGACTGGAGGACTTCGACGGAGCCATCGGAAAGAATGCGGCTAATCGAACCATATAAGCCCGGCAAGTACTGACCGCCATCGATGCGGAAGCCTACGCCTTTGCCATAGCAAGGCACGCGAGAAGAGGGCGCATAGACGCGTTTGCTTTCGTCAAGCAGACCATTATAGGTCCCAAAGAAGGTGCTTTTGCCTAAATCTTCTTTTGCCCCAAAGATATAGATGGTGGTTGTCTGCACTTCCATGAAGTTGTTGGTGACGCGGAAGCGATATTTGCCAGGCGAAGAGAACGTTTTGGCTTGGCTATCGCCAACCATATCCCAAGAAATCGATTGATAAGACTGGCTGTTATAAGCGTATTCGATGCGGTAGGCAGGATTATTGGAAACAGTGAACTTGCCTAAGCAAATGGAGCCGTCGTTTAACGTCGAAGCCGCAGCGGCGGCATAGATTTCCGCCTTGGTGCCGTCTTCGATGGAGTAGGCGTTCTTGAAATGCTCTTGGTCCGCTTCGATACGGAAGTAGCAAACGGAGCACATAGCGAACGTGCTGCCGCCTTTTTTCACGGGGAGGAGAATCATCGCGCGGAACATTTCGTATTGTCCCATGACAAGCAAGCTAATCGAGGCTTTGTTGTTGGTAAGAACGAGGTCACTCCAAACGTATGCGCCGGTTTCGTCAGTAATTAATCCTTGCAAAACGACCGTTTTATTTCCAAGGCCGCCAGGAACATCATAGGTCGATTTGACATCATCGTTATGAATGGTCGCGATGGTTTCGATCGCGGAATCCGTCGTCGCATAACTGCTGTAATAAGATGAATTGTCGGTCAAACTAAAGGTGACGGGATTCACGCCATTATAGAAATACAATGGGACTTTGCTCTCCAATGGAAGTTTGTTGTCGCTGCCCTGCCCGTTTTCGCCTGCGGGAATGAGTTCGCCCGTCAGGGAGAAAGCCCCTAATGGCTTGCTGGCGGAGATGGACGGGGAGCGCTTTAAGGTCGAGGAGTTAAGACGAAGCGTGTCGCTGCCCAAATAAGGCTCGTAAATGCGCGGGGTGAGATCGAACGTGGCCGAGGGGGCGGTGTCCGACGCGAACTTTAACGCCGTGCCGCCACGAGCAAGATAAACGGTGACGTATTGATAAACCGAATAGAAAACGTAATGATCGCGGGTGATGAAAAACGCCGACGCGGTATGGTCGTAACGATAATACTGATACGCGGAAACGAAGCGGAAATAGGTGCCTTTGAAGATGTCTTCGTTGCTCGGCGTATATTTGCAAACGGTGCTGTCGCCTAGGTTATGGTATTCCGCGCCGCTGATTTTGGTCCAACTATTGTCGCCTTTATGGCGTTTTAGAACCATCATCATCCCCGTGCCAATTGGCGCGGACAAAGAATAGCCGTCCAAAGAGCGGGTGGCGCAATTCGCCACGTCATACTTTTGGAATTTGCCTTTGATTTGGTCTCTGTAAATCTCTTTGGTAATTTTGTGGAACGTAAACTCGAAGGATACTTCCCCACCGGCTTCAATCGACGTGTAATCGAAGGTACTCGCCGGATTGAAATAGCCGCGGTCGGTTAATTTCTTGTCACCCTTGACCGTCAAAACGCCCGCGTTGGTCCCGCCATTATAGCCTGCGCCAGACCTTTCGCTCGTGGCATAAGGCATCCAATAATCACGAGTGGGCGGAGCCTTATCGGGGTCGACCGTCGTGGTCATCGAGTCTTGTTCATCGAAATAATGGGTGAACGGACGGGCGATGGTGATATTGGTTTCGGTGCTCTGGCTTTCGCCACTGCCTTCACTTCCATTAGATTGCGCTTGCGAATCTTCGGTGCCTGCGCGAACTTCCGCAGGCATGGAAAGCGCGGCCTCAAATGCGCCGGAAAACAAAAGCATGCATGCCAAAACCCCCGCAAAAACCCCATGAATGATTTTATTTTTCGATTTTGGCATCGAAAGTTCTCCTTTGTTTCTCTTGAATTAGCGAATAAAATTCGCAAGCGTCGGCGTGTTGGGTTCGACCCCATTATATCAAATCGCGTGGCGCGCGAAAGAAAGAAACGTTAACGGCGAACGGCGCGATCTTTGGGGCAATCATCATCACGTCGTTTAAGGTCGCTTTCTCCGCTTGGCTTTCATCTTCAAGCGCAGCGGTCCCCTATTACAAATCATTTATGGCTTTACGAACTACGCGAAATACCCCATCGCCATCTATCCGAATTTCATCCGCATCATCTTGATTTTCGTGCTGCCGTTTGGTTTGTTCGTGTCTTTGCCCATTGATACCTTGCTTTATGGAGCTTATAACCCTTACCTTCTTTCCTTAGGAATCGTCGGTGCGACGGTCGTGTTTTTCGCTCTTGCCACATTGGTTTGGACGCATTGCGAAAAGCATTACGAATCCACAGGATCCTAATGCTGTTTCAAAACCGTTATCGATTCGTCAAAGATTATGAATAGTAGCTTGGCATCTTCACTTCGGTGGTGCCATAAGAGTCCGCGGTCAACGTTACCGCGATCGAAGAAGAGGGATCGCTGGTATCACGTTTTGCAGTTGCCTTAACAAAGAGATTGTCTTCGAAATAGAAATCGACGTCATGGAAGTCAAAGCCGTCGGGCATGGCCACTAAATCGGAATGATAGGATCCCTTGTCCGATTTGAAGGCGAATTTATCATACGTAAAAGGCGCGCCAACAAGACCGACCGCCGAAGTAAGTTGCGACATCGCGACATCGCGGGCGACATGCTCGATATCGTCTAGCCTGCCGGTTTGGATGTCCATGACATAGATGTCCGCCCGGTCTTCCATGATGCAGTAATAAAGCGTCGGAATGGGGTCCCCGTCGGTATAAGATACGGCGAGCTCGATCTCGATATAGTCAAATTTAATCGTGCCTTTCTGTCCGCCTTCGTCGGAAAAATGAAGGGTGAAGTTTGTCGGAGGAGTGATTAGACCAGCGTTGGTGATAAGTTTCTCCCATGTGGCTTTATCCACGGTTTTGACTTTCTCCTCTCCTTTGATGCTGTTGGAGCCTCCGCTAGAAGATTGCCCGCAGGATACCGCGGTGAGACACGCAAGCGAAGCGACGAGTAATGGAATCTTTTTCATGGGCGTTCCTCCAAACCTGCGGTCATTATAGTCCTTGGCCGAAAATTGGTGAGACATTTTGGAAAGGGCGAAACCACAAATGCAGAAAGACGTTCAGAATTGAATTCTTTTCTTGTGGCACGTCTGTTGCATCCGCTGGTTTATAATGTTGTAACCTCAAAAGGAGGAAGACCTTA
>JBGUWA010000235.1:0-11575 GCA_045220635.1 Candidatus Alloenteromonas sp.
AATGGCAAACGTACCGCCCGCGCTGCCCTTAAGATCGCTTGCGACTTGGTCGACGAAGGCTTGATCGACGAAAAAGAGGCCGTCCTCCGCGTCGAGCCGAAGCAACTCAACGACTTGCTCCACCCGACCTTCGACGAAGCCGACCTCAAGGCCCACGAAGCCGTCATCCACGGCCTCCCCGCCTCTCCTGGCGCTGGCACTGGTGCCATCGTCTTCACCGCCGAAGAATGCAAAGAATGGCATGACGCTGGCAAGAAAGTCGTTCTCGTCCGCGCCGAAACCTCTCCTGAAGACATCATCGGTATGGTCAACTCGGAAGCCATCCTCACCGCTCGTGGCGGTATGACCTCCCACGCCGCCGTCGTTGCTCGTTCCATGGGCAAATGCTGCGTCGCCGGCGCTTCCGAAATCGTCGTTAACGAAGAAGAAAAGACCGTCAAAGTCGGCGATCGCGTCTTCCACGAAGGCGACGTCCTCTCCGTCAACGGCTCCACTGGTCTCGTCTACGAAGGCGCGATCAAGATGGTTCCCGCCGACCTTGGTGGTGACTTCGGCCGCCTCATGGGCTGGGCCGACAAGTATCGCCGCCTCAAAGTCCGTGCCAACTGCAACACCCCCGAAGACGCCCGCAACGCACAGCGCTTCTCCGCGGAAGGCATCGGTCTCTGCCGTACTGAACGTATGTTCTTCGCCGACGACCGCATCCTCAATATGCGTTCCATGATTCTCTCGGATACCACCGAACAGCGCGAAGCTGCCCTCGAACGCATCCGTCCGTTCATGGTCGGCGACTTCTACGAGATGTATATGGCCAACCCCGACTCCATGGTCAACATCCGTCTCCTCGATCCACCTCTGCACGAGTTCCTCCCCGAAATCACCGATGAGAAGAACATCAAAGACATCGCCGAAAAGCTCAGTGTCCCCGAGCAGAAGGTTCGCGATCGCATCAACCAGTTGCATCAGGCCAACCCGATGATGGGCTTCCGTGGCATCCGCCTCTGCGTCGCCTATCCGGAAATCTACGCCATGCTCGCCCGCGCCATCATCCAGGCTGCCCTCAAGGCTTCCCAGGAACTTGGCAAAGAGATCGAACCCGAAATCATGATTCCTCTCGCCGGCGAACTTAAGGAATACCTCTTCGCGAAGAAGACCGTCGTCGCCGCTGTCGAAGACGAATTCAAGAAGCAGGGCAAAGTCCTCAAGTATCACGTTGGCACCATGATCGAAATCCCGAGAGGCGCCCTCCGCGCTGGGGATCTCGCCAAAGAAGCGGAATTCTTCTCCTTCGGCACCAACGACCTCACTCAGCTCACCATGGGCTTCTCCCGTGATGACGTCCCGCAGTTCTTCCCGACCTACGTCGAACGCAAGATCTACGAATTCGACCCGTTCCAGACCATTGACGTCGAAGGCGTTGGCGAACTCGTCAAGATCGCCGTCGAACGCGGCCGTGCCACTCGTCCGGACCTCCTCCTTGGCGTCTGCGGCGAAACCGGTGGCGACCCCGCCTCCATCTTCTTCTATGACAAAGTCGGCCTCGACTATGTCTCCTGCTCGCCGTTCCGTGTCCCGCTGGCCCGCCTTGCCGCTGCGCAAGCTGCCATCACTCACGAACGTGAAGCCAAGAAGAAATAAGCGCTAAACCATAGAAATTGCCGCTTAGGACTCGCTCCTAGGCGGCTTTTCTTATATATGCAAGAGAAAACCCCGTTTTCAGCGAAGGTTAACGGGGTTTTGCGGTAATTTCTTTTGAATTGCAGGGTTTTTATAGATGCGTTTTGGTTAAAATCGGCTCATAACCAAGTTTGAGGAAACGCTTTTCCTCGGCTTTGATTTTCTTTAAGTCCGTGGATAAGGCAAAGCAGCAAGAACCCGATCCCGACATGGCGGAGAGGGGGAAGCCATCCTCGCGCATCTTGTTCACGACGTCTTGGACTTCGGGAAGCATCAAAGCCGACGCGGGGTAGAGGTCGTTGCCGAAGTTCGCGGCGATCTTCTCGTCGTCGCCCTCTTCAAGGCCTTTGACGACCGCGTCGATATCCATCGGCAAACGTTCGCATTCGTCGACTTTGAGATAAACATCTTTGGTCGAGAGTCCTTTTTCGGGTTTCACGAGCAGGCAATAATAGGATTTCTTGGGGTGGACGGGCGTAAGGTCGCCACCGATCCCTTCCGCCAAAGCGGCCGTGCCGCGGATGAAGAAGGGGATGTCCGAGCCTAAGGGCAAAGCGATTTCGCAAAGTTCATCGATGCTTAAGTTAAGCTTCAACAGTTTGTTCAAAGCCAAGAAAACGACCGCCGCGTTGCTCGAACCGCCGCCTAAACCCGCCGCAAAGGGGATTTCCTTATGGATGCGGATCATGAAATGCTCTTTGAAGCCGAATTTCGCGCGCAATAAATCAACCGCCTTGGTGCAGAGGTTGGAACGTAGACCCACTAAGCGCATCTCGTCGCAGGTGATGTGGGTGATATGGTAATACGGCGAGGTATCGATCTCCACGATATCATGCAAATCAAGAAGAAGATTGACCATGCGCAAGGTGTGATAACCATCTTCGCGAAGGCCGGTGATTTGGAGGGCCAAATTGATTTTGGCAAGAGACTTGATGACCATAAGGCAATACGTATTTTACTCGTTTGTTTTGCTACTACAACTACCTTGCTACGCGTGGAGAATTTCGTAAAGGCGAAGATACTCTTCCGGCGCGACTTGTTCCGGGCGAATCGTCAACGCCAAGCCAAGATTATCCAAGATTTCTTTGGCTTTTTCGCCATCGTGAAGATAGTTTTTGAGGTTATTCAACAAGGTCTTCCTACGCTGCAAAAACAAGCTATTGCATAAGCGATAGACCTCGGAAAGCTCCTTGGAGCGATCGGATTTCATCTCAAACACCATAACCGTCGAATCGATATGCGGAGCGGGGGCGAAGCAAGACCGTTTCACCGAGAAGGCCCGTTTGGCCTTACAAGATAACGCGATTAAAATCGGCAAGGGTCCATATTCTTTGCTTCCCACATCCGAAAGCAGACGATCCGCGGCTTCCTTTTGCACCATAAACACCATCTTTTTGGCGTTACTGCCTAGAAGCAACGCCTTTTCGATAATCAACGAAGTGATGTAGTAGGGGAGATTGCCGATGATTTTGTCATAAGGCGCGTAATCCCATTTGGCCGCGTTGCCATAATGAACGTTAACGTCGTCGCCAAAGTCTTTCTTTAGCTTCCCAATCAACGCCTCATCGATATCAATCGCTTCAATTTGGGCGGGGGATTCCAACAAGAAATAGGTAAGCGAACCTGCTCCTGAACCGATTTCTAAGGCACTCTCGCCTTCCTTTAGGTCCAGCAACCCTACGATTCGTTCGCAGATATCAGGGTCAATAAGGAAGTTTTGGCCGACTTCGTGTTTGGCGAGGAGGCGATATTCTTCGATTCCTTCGAAATAGCGGTACTTATCCATGAATGGCCTCCTTTAATTGTTCTTTGGTGATCCCTAACGCATTCGCACGCTTTAGGAACATTTTCGCGTTGCCGTGTCCTAGGTGGAACGTTTCTTCAAGGCGCTCCCGTAACGCGGCGGCGTTCTCCCCGCCCATTAATCCTAAATCCAGAAGGTCGCCCATGGTTAGGGTTCCTTCGTTTCTTTCGCCAGGGATGATGTGAGATAAGGCAAGCAGAACTTCTTCTTTGCTCGATTCCGCGACGCCTACCTTTTTACCTTTAATTGCGCGCGCTTTACGCACGAACGCGTGCTTGCACGAAGGAACGGCTTCGGCGATGCGGGCGCGGATTTGGTTTCCGGGGGAGTCTGGGTCGGTGAGAATGACGATTTCGCGCGTCTTGGAAGCTTCCTTCAGGAAATCTAATGTTTCACGTGAAACTTCTGAACCATTCGTCTGAACGAACTCAACATCAAGGAAATCGCTTAAAAACGCTTGGTCCATAGCCCCTTCGACAACAAGTATGATGGGTAATGAAATCTTATTCATGTTTCACGCGGAACAATTCTTGAAAGTTATTCCATAATATCTCGCTTAGTTCCGCCTCATCCGTTTCACGGATCTTGGCCATCTCCGCGACGATATAGGGGATGTATTTCGGGCCATTTTCTTTGCCACGGAAGGGCACGGGCGTCAAATAAGGCGAGTCCGTCTCCGTCAGAAGGCGGTTTAAAGGGCATGCCTTGACGCATTCTTTCGGGGTCAACGCGTTTTTATAGGTAATTGGCCCGTCAAAGCCAAAGTAGAAACCGAGTTTGGCGAACTCTTTTAAGCTTTCCACGGAGCCGGAGTAGCAGTGGAGGACCCCCGAACGCTTAAGCGGGTGCGCCTTTAGGATTTCATAGGTATCCTGCGTGGCCTCGCGGGCGTGGATGCTGACGGGAAGATCGAGTTCGTTGGCTAACTCAAGCTGAGCCGCGAAGAACGGTTTCTGTCTTTCACGGGTTTCGGGGTCTTTATACCAATAATAATCAAGGCCGATTTCGCCAATCGCGACCACTTTTTCGTCCTGAGCGAGTTTTCGGATTTCATCGACCGCGTCCAACGTTAGGCCTTCTAAGTTTTCCGGATGTAGGCCAACCGCGGCATAGACGCCAGGATAGGCGTGGCTTAATTCAATGGCTTTCTTGGAAGAAGCGATGTCGTAGCCGATGCAAACGATGGCTTCGACGCCGGCGCTTTTCGCATCGGAAATCACCTCGTCGATATGGGCGAGCAAGGCATCGTCGTTTAGATGGCAATGGGAGTCGAAATAACGCATCTTATTTTCCTACGCAGAAACGCGAGAAGATCTCGTCCGCGAAATCTTGGGTGGGGTCAAGGCCAAGGACTTGCCGCATATGGTTATAAGCGTTTTGTAATGGCACCGAAACGAGGTCGACGCTTAATTGGTCTTCGCAAAGCTGGAGGGCTTCTTCGATGTCCGACTTCACTTGACGAAGCAACGCTAACTCGCGGGGCGAGCTTAAGGCGGGGGTAACGTAAACCGAGTCATCGAGGCTAAGGCACTGGAAAATCGCTTCTTTTACGCCGTCTACTTCGCCGCGAATCGCCGAAGCGTAGATTTTGTTCTCGATTTTCGCTGCAATTTGGTCGGATTTGTTGCAAATCTCAATTATTCTTTTTCCTTTTAGGAGTTCGCGTAATTCTTTCGTTTGCTCGGTTTCGCCTTGTTCGCCATCCAAAACGAGCAAAACAAGTTCGGCTTTCTGCAGGATCTTTTTGCTGCGTTCCACGCCCAAGCGTTCAATCTCGTCGACGGTATCGTGAATGCCGGCGGTATCGTAAAGGCGAACGGGGAGGCCATGGATGGAAATGCAACCCTCCACCACGTCGCGGGTGGTGCCGGGAATCGCGGAGACGATGGCCTTGTCCTCGTTGAGCAAAGCGTTAAGGAGGCTCGATTTGCCCACGTTAGGTTCCCCAACAAGGGCCACGTCGATGCCATTACGCAGATATTGGCTCTTGCAACCCGAGCGAATCAGTTCTTCGAGTTTGGGAAGAAGTTGTTCGCAAACGGATTTGACGTCATGGATGGTATAGGATTCCTCTTCGTCGTATTCGGGGTAATCAATACCGACTTCAACGGAGCCTAGGGCCTCGCCAACGAGTTCAAGAAGCGGCTTTAATAATTTGCTCGTGGAACCATCCAAAGAAAGCATGGCCACGTTTTTGGATTCCTTCGTGGTCGCGTTGATCAAGTCGTTGATGGCCTCTGCCTGCACCAAATCGACTTTGCCATGGTAAAAAGCGCGGGAAGTGAATTCGCCATTGGTCGCGTATCTTGCGCCCAAAGACAAATAGGCTTCGATGATCTCATTTGCGATCAACGGCGAGCCATGGCACGAGATCTCCACGACGTCTTCCCCCGTCATCGAATGGGGGTTTGGATAGCATAAAAGCACAACGTCATCTAACGGTTTCCCCTCAAAACGGAGGGTGCCGTGGCGAAGTTCGGCCTTCTGGCCAATGTTCAAAGGCTTGCCCAATAACGTTTCCGTATAGGAAAAGGCATGATCGCCCGAGACGCGAATCATGGCAAGTGCGCTAATTAGGGCAGGTGTGGCGGGGGCAACGATGGTTTCCATGTCTAAGGCAAGTTTACACCAGAACACGCCCGCGCGAAAAAGATATGTATCGTCTTTTTTATTTCCCTATATAATGAACGGGTCCTAGACCTATCGTCAGGCAAAAAAGGAGAAAACATCATGAAGAAATTCGCCACCGCAGCTCTTTGCTTCTTCGGTGCCATCGCTATGGCCGCCTGCGCCGCCAGCGAAAACGCCACCGCCAACAAAGCCACCCTTGAATCCAAAGGCTACACCGTCAGCCTCTATGATGCCGAGCAATACAAGACCCTCAGCATCGCCCAAACCCTCACCGAACCCACCGGTTTGACCAACCACCTCGTCGCCGCCAAGAAAGAAGGCGAAACCTCTCTCGTCCTCGCCGCTTGGTACTTCGGCTCCATCGATCAGGCCAACGCCTGGCAAGAAGCCAACGTGACCAAACTCGCGAGCATCTATAGCGAAGAGAAAGGCACCTCCCTCGGCGTTCGCAACAACGTCGTCTGGGTCGGCAACACGGTCAGCGCCGACGTCCTTGGTTGGCGTAACGTTCTCTAATCCAAAAGAGAAAGATTGAGGCGTCAGTTCATCTGGCGCCTTTTCTTATATTTATATATAAGGAAAAAGGTTGCCGTGTTTCAGGCAACCTCATTCGTTAAGTTAGTCGACGTATTTGATGGTGACGGCACGGTCGGAGCCTTCGCCGCTGGATTCGGTTTTGATGTGTTCCCAGTCGGAGAGGGTGTTGTGGACGACGCGGCGTTCATCGGGGGTCATCGGGTCAAGGGCGACGTCGATGTGGGTGCGGAGGACGGTTTTCGCGGAACGCTTGGCGATAGAGGCGACGCGTTCGTATTTGTCTTCCTTGTAGCCACCGACATCGAGGAGGATGCGGTAACGTTTACGGAACTTCGTGGAAACCGCGAATTTCGTGATTTCGTTAAGGGCTTGCAAGGTTTTTCCGCCTTTTCCGATGAGGATCGGATTGGATTCGGAGTCGATGGTGACCTTGATGATGCCTTCTTCGATGACCGATTCGGTCTCGATTTCGATGCCCAAGGCGCCTAACGCGGACTTGAGATACTTCTCGGCGTATTTCGCGGCGTCGTCGTCTTCGTAGACGGCGATGGTCGCGGATTTCTTGAATAAACTCTTCTTTTCTTCGGTGACTTCGTAGACGAGACGGGAAGCGTCGACGCCAAGCTGCGCCGCGGCGGTCGCGACGGCTTCATCCACCGTTTTGGCGGTAAATTCTTTCATGGTTTATTTCTTTCCTTTCTTCTTGGCGAGATAGAGCTGGGTAATCGTGGTCTGAGCCATGGAGATCAAACCGCCGATGAACCAATAGATACCCATGGCGGAGGGGAGGAAGAAGCCCATGACGATCGTGAAGAGGATCATGCCATAAGATACCCATTTCAGGGTGTTGTTTTGCTTGGCAGCCGTTTGGCTCTTGCCCATCTTGGCGACGTTTTTCTGCGCTCTCTTGGCAAAGATGCGCGGCAAGACCATGGACATGATCTGCGTGGAGGCCATCAAGAGAAACAAGATAAGCGCGGTCCACCAACCGGTCGTGTTGTAATACCAAGTGCCTTGGGTATTGAACAAGATGGAGTTGATGTTATCGGAAAGCCTCATGTTGAGGACTTCGCCGGTGGAAAGGGCAGCCGAACCTTGTAGACCCGCCCAGACGCAGATGAAGATCGGGAACTGCAGAATCATGATGATGATTTGGCGGAACGGCTTAATGCCATGCCGCTTGTAGAGCATCATCTGCTCCTGGCTCATGCGCTGCTTTTCGGTGGGATTGTTGTTCGCGTTAGGGTATTTCTGCTGCAATTTGGCGATTTCAGGTTGAAGCGCCTGCATCTTTTGGTTGTCCACCGTGGTACGCCAAGAAGCCGCGAGCAGCAAGCCACGGACGATCAAGGTGACGATGATAAGCGCCCAAATCTGACCCATGCCGCTCAAAGAGCTGTCGAAGGAGTAGGACATCGCGTCGACGAGCCAGGTGATGGGATAGACGAGCAAGCCTTCGAGGAAGCCTTTGCCCCAGGCATAGCCCCAATCCTTCTGCTCGATGGCGACGCGCCAATCGGCGAAGGTGCCGTAGTGGCCAAAGTAGTCGCTACGGGTGGCGATGCACGAACGAATCGTGTTGACCTTGGTGAGGATTTGGTTGCCGTAATAAGTCACAAAGTCCGCGCCGGGAACGTCGTAGATGTTGAAGAATGCAAGCGCGTTCTCCCCCACGCAGAGACTCGCACGGTCGCGAATCTCGTTGTTCCAAGTGGTCATGTGGCCAAGGAAGGGATGCTCGACCTTGTTGTCTTTGTTGATTTTGTAACCGGTGAACTTGACCTTGCCGTTTTGGCGAAGGATGGAATGGGCGGCGGGGATTTCCGTCGGTTTTTCCTTCGGGTCGGCTTCGCGGTAGGGGTTAACGGCGATATAAGTCGCGGTTTCGGAGCTTAATTGCTCGTCGGTGAGCTCGCTGCCGGCGACGAATTCGGCGACTTTGGCCAGTTTCTCCGCATCGGCGACGATTTTGGTGTTGAATTCGGATGGGGTGGTGTATTCATACGCCGAACCCATCAAGTAAGACGTCGTTGCCGCGCGCAAGACGTAGTCGTCGATCATCGCGAAATAATAAAGGCTCGGCATCGTGTAGCCAGCCTTGGTCGCGTTGGTGACGAAAGACTCAAAGAAGCCTTTGGTCTTATAAGCGGTATACGTCAACGCGCCGGTATCGGAATGAGTGACGGGGATGTATTTGTAGACGTTGTCGTTGAGGACATTGCCTTCGTCATCGACGAAAGCGGGACCCGCGATGTTGGGCAGACCGAGATTGAGCCCCTGCGCTACGGCGCTCCAATTCTCTTGTTGTTGGATCGTGGCTTTGGTTACGTCGTCGCCGTTATTCTTCAGATCTTCGTACTCGGCCTTGCTGAGATAGACGGTAACGCCTTGGTCGGCGGGATACGCCATCGCGGCTTGGTCGGTAGGGGAGCAGAAGTTCGCGGTGCATGAAGTAAGCAAAACCATGGCCAGGCCAAGCCCGCCAAAAGCGAGTACTTTCTTATGCTTGAACTGTTTCAATGGATGGTTTCCTTCACTTTCGAGAGGGAAGCGAGAAGCTCTCCCTCTAACCCGTGGTAATCGCGGGGGTCGTAGGTTGGGCGAACGGCAATGATCAGATCCATGCGCAAAGACAAGAGATCCGCCAATTGCACTATCGCTCGAACTTGCCGTTTGATGAGGACCCTTCTCACGGCGATTCCGTTCTTCTTGCCCACCGAAATGCCCACGCGGACATGTTCGAGGTCGGAAGGAGCGAAATAGACGGAGAAGTTGGGCGACTTAATCACACGGCCATGACGGATGATCCGATCGAATTCGCGATGCGCTTTGACCGTGTTGACTTTCTTCATAACGATTAGTCGGCGAGTTTGATACGGCCTTTGGCGCGACGACGGGCGATGACGGCACGGCCGCCGGGGGTGGCCATCCTAGCGCGGAAACCGCACTTGTTAGCGTGTTTTTTAGCCGAGGGCTGGTAGGTTTTCTTTCCCATAACGAGGTTCTCCTTTGCTTTTAAGCAAGGGCTATTATAGGGGGAAGCGACAGGGGTGGCAACAAAATAGTGCGCACCCGCATAATCGCACGTAAGCATTAAATTGAGCGCGTTTGGGGAGTTACGCACACCGCCGAGCGAGGCGAAATGACCTCGAAACCGTAGCGAGACCCCTATTGTGAAGAGCGAATGAGCGCTTTGGTCTCAAATTATCAAAAGTGGCCATGGCTTCGATAATTTCCCTATGTTCTTTCCCGTGGAAAACACATCGCCAAAACAAAGTTGCGCACACATTCAAATCACAGGCAATGTTTTCCACAAGTTGCGCACACTGTGCGGAAGTGAATAAGTGGTTAAAAAGACCTAAAATTGCCTGTTTTTACCCTTGTGGGTGTGCATTATTTAATTCTCGTTAAATTTTCTGATGGAAAAGCGTGGATAGCCCTCTATAATTTGGCCTACGAAGGAGTGATGCATGAATTCTACCGTTTCCGAAATCGCCCAACTGTGGGACCACGTATTGCTCAAGGTTCACGATCGCCTCAACGATCAAAGGGTCTATGACTCTTTCTTCGATAAGACCTACATCGATTCCCTGGATGGCTCGACGATGATCGTCGTCACCAACAGCCAACTCGCCCCCATCATCATCAACTCGAAGTACCTCGACCTCGTCACGCGCTGCGTCGAAGAGGTGACGGGCACGAACTTTACCTTGAAGTTCGTCGACAAGGAAGGGGCGAAGGAAGCCCGTAAAGAGCAGGAAGAGAAACCCGTCTTCTTCGCCGATTCCCGACTAGATGGCAAATTCACGTTCGAGAGTTTCGTCGTCGGCGAGAGCAACCGCGAAGCCTATCAGGCGGCCTTGATGATTTCCAAAAACCCCGGAAAGCTCTTCAACCCCTTGCTTTTGTATAGTGACTCCGGCCTAGGCAAGACGCACTTGATGCAAGCCATCGGCAACGCGATGAAGGAAGAGCGCCCCAATTACAAGGTCCTTTATGTCGCCGCGGCGGATTTCGTCGACGAGTACGTCAAGTTCGCCCAAGGCCATAAAGAGGAGCAATCCTTGACGCAATTCTTCAAAACCGACGTCGACTGTCTGCTCATCGATGACATTCAATTCCTCATCGGCAAAAAGAAGACGATGGAGATGTTCTTCGTCATCTTCGCGGACTTAGAGAGGGCGGGAAAGCAAATCGTCATCACCTCCGACCAGCATCCGAATTTGCTCGATGGCTTGGACGACCGCTTGAAATCGCGTTTCCAGGCAGGGCTCCCCTTGTCGATCAAGCGCCCGGATTTGGCCACTTCGGCAGAAATCCTAAGGGCGAAGATCACCGCTGGGGGATTGGATGTGGCGGATTTCGACGATGACGTCATTTCCTTCCTCGCCGCGCGCTTCTCCAATAATGTGCGTGAGCTCGAGGGGGCATTGAATCGCTTGCTCTTCTACACGATCAACATGAAGCCCACCAAGCACATCACGATGGAGGTGGCCACCGAGGCGATTCAAGGGTTGGTCTCCACCAAAGACGACAAAGCCCGCCTCTCCGAAGCCCGCATCGTCGCCGCGGTTGCAGACTATTACAGCCTTACCCCCTCCCAGCTCACCGGCAAGATCCGCACCTCGCAGATCGCGTTAGCCCGCCATATCGCGATGTATCTGATGAAGTCGCTATTGCAACTTCCCTTCACCAAAATCGGCCAATACTTCGGCGGGCGCGACCACGCCACGGCGATGAAGGCCGTCGAGAAAGTGGAGAAATCCTTAAAAATCGACCCCGATATGCGCAAGGCCGTCGACGAGCTCAAAGCCAAGCTCACCAAATAAACCTTTATTTACTTGATATACCAGCAAATAAAGGATACGGAATCGGCCTGCCATCGCGCTTTTTCAGAACAGTTTGGACGAAAGGTCGCTTTTCGGC
>JBGUWA010000236.1:0-2642 GCA_045220635.1 Candidatus Alloenteromonas sp.
CGACGACGTCGTTTTGGTCTCCTTGACCTCGACCGCGGACTCCCGTGCCTTGCTCGAGCAAATCGAAGCGCGCAGGAAACGCCACGACGTCTATGTTTTGGGCGCCATCGGCGCCGGCAAGACGCAGCTCATCTCCTCGTTCCTCCATTCCTTCTCCAATAACTCGGACCGCGTCATCTCCTCGAGCAATTACCCAGGCACCAGCCTGCGCATCATGCAAATTCCGCTCGACACGTCCACCTACGTCTATGAGACGCCGGGTATCTCTCTTGATAACACCATCCAATCCAAACTTGACCTCGCCGGCATCAAATCGGTCACGCCGACCGAACCGGTCAAAGCGCGCGTCATCACGATGGAGAAGGGCGATAGCCTCTTCATCGGCGGCGTCGCCCGTTTCGACCTCCTCCATGGCGATAAGCAAGAGATCAAAGCCTATTTCGCCAAGGACGTCACTTTGACCAAGGTGCGCACGACGCGTGCCGACGAATCGTTCGTCCGCCGCAAACTAAGCGGTGGGATGATCCCTGTTTCGAGCAGCATCAATACCTTGGTGGACTTCGACGCCTTTGATTTGGACGTCGAGGAAACCGGCGACCGCGACATCGGCGTCGCGGGGTTAGGCTGGATCCATTTCGTGGGCGACCGCCAGAAGTGGCGCATCTTCACCCCCAAGAACGTGGCCATCTACCATTCCCGTTCCAAAATCAAATGAGGTCCGCGTCGCATGCTTAAACCCATCACCAGCAAACCCGGCTTAACGCCGAAACAACGCGCCTACCTCAAAGGCCTCGCCAATCCCATCAGCCATCGCTACCTCTTAGGGAAAAGCGAAATCGACGAGGGCTTTTTGGTGTCCATCGATAACGCCCTTGAGGCCAAAGAGCTCATCAAGGTAGGCTTGCTTCAATCCTGCACCTTAAAACCCAAAGACGTCGCCGACGAGCTTTGCTCGCGCCTAAATTGCTTCGTGGTGCAGATCATTGGCCACGTCGTGGTTTTGTATCGCCGCAGCCAAAAGCACCCCGTCATCGAATTGGAGTAAGCGACCATGGAATCGTTGATCATTTATGGCGGGTCCTTCGACCCCATCCACAATGGCCACCTCCGCATCGCCCGCGCCGCGAGCTTGATGCTTAACGCCGACGTCGTTTTCGTGCCTGCCCGCACGCCGCAATGGAAAACCCCCGAAGCGACCCCCAAGCAGCGCCTAGACATGCTTAAGATCGCCTTGCGTTCGGATTCTTCCCCCGCCTTTTCGATCGACCTCTTCGAGATGAAGTCCAAGTCGGAGAAGAACTATAGCATCGATCTCGTTCGTCACATGGCGATGGCGCACAAAAACACCAAGCTGTATCTCCTTATTGGGGCAGACGAAGTCAATTCGTTCCCGCACTGGAAAGACCCCGATAAGATCTGCCAAATCGCAACGCCTTTATATGTTTCTCGCCCCGACATCGAAATCGATGACGCGGTGCTGCAGCAATTCCACATGCAACGTTTGCCCTATGATGGCTCTGGTCCAGTGTCGTCCACGAAGGTCCGTAGCCTCCAAGACCTCGACATCCCTTTAGGAGTGCGTGACTACATTGAGGAAAACGGCATCTACTACATGGCCAAGCTCAAAGGCATGGTGGGGCATAACCGTTTGCTTCATAGCATCTCCGTGGCTAATCTTTCCTATCTCATCGCCGCGAAGAACCGCCTCGAGAATTATCGCGACTCCTATATCGCCGGATTGCTCCATGACTGTGGCAAGGACATCGACGAAGAAACCGCGAAGCGCGTCATGAACGAACGTTTCCCCGAATATAAGGATTTCCCCGAATGGACCTACCATCAGTTCGTGGGGGCTTTCCTAGCCGAGACCATCTTCGGCATCAAGAATCCCGCGATCCTAGACGCGATCGCCTGCCACGCGACCGGCAAACCCCATTTATCGCCTCTAGCGAAGGTCCTATATTCCTGCGACAAGATCGAGCCCCTTAGGGGATTTGATTCCCGTAAGCTCATCGACGCCTGTTATAAGAACTACTACGTAGGCTTCATGACCGTACTTAAAGCCAACCGCGAATACCTCGCCTCGAAGGGATATCACGCGGACAACCCGTTGACCAAGCAATGCTTTGACCTCTATCTAGGAGAAGAAGACGAATGACGAAGATCGACCCCATCGAAAAAGAACTTAACCTCATCACCGCCTGTTTGGACGAACATAAAGCCGAAGACATCTTCTCCATCGACGTACGCGTCTCTTCGCCCTTTGCAAGCTACGCGGTCATCGCCACCGCGAGCAATCCGCGCTTACTCGGCGCCCTTCAAAATCACGTGGAAGAGGATCTCGAGAAGAACGGCTTCGACATCACCGTCAAGGAAGGCGAACCCGATTCCGGTTGGGTCATCATCCAGGGCGAAGAGGTCATCGTTCACTTGATGCTTCCTGCCAACCGCCGCGTCCTCGACCTAGAAACGCTTCTGGAGCAAGTCAATAACGCCCACACGCCCAAGAAACGCCGCAAGAAAGAGGAAGCAGGGGAACAAGACTAAAGCCCAATGGGGCTGTTGAAAAACTAGCTCTTCAACAACAAAACGCCGGAACCGCGATGGATCCGGCGTTTTTGGTAGAATGCTCTTGTTCAGGG
>JBGUWA010000237.1:0-3532 GCA_045220635.1 Candidatus Alloenteromonas sp.
GGCTTATCGGAAACTTGGAAGAAGGAGTTATTGATGGAGGCGTTGTCCTTGTCGCCATCTTTGGTCACCAACGCGAAGAGGCCATAGGAGAGTTTGAACATCGCGGACATATCGACGATGTCGCCTTCTTCTTCGACTTTCTTCTCATCGGGGCGGAGGCGCGCGACGACTTCCTCGACGATGCGGTCGAGGTTGGCGAGTTGCGATTCCTTAAGCGCGGAGGCGATGGTAAGGCTCTCGTCGATGTAATCGATGCCTTCGAGATCCTTGAGGATGCGTTTCATGTTCATCTTCGCCGCGGGAGCCCAGGAGCCATTTTCCACGAAGCCGATCGTGCGGTTCATGATCTTGTGGTTGGCGAGGTCATGGAGAAAGTCTTCCATCTTGATGAAGACGCCGGCGTTATAGGTGGTCGCGCAGAGCAAGATGGTGCCAACGCGGAAGGATTCGGCGAGCAAGACGGAGCAATCGGTCTTGGAAACGTCGTAGACCACGACGTCGCGGAGGCCACGCTGGACGATCTTCTTCGCCAAGATTTCGGCGGCTAAGGCGGTATCGCCATAGACGGAAGAGTAGGCAATCATGATGCCTTCGGGATTTTCGGGGGTATAGGAAGCCCAGCAGCCATAGACGCCAAGAAGCGGGTTGAGGTTGCCTTTGTGGATGGGACCATGAAGCGGGCAAACCATGCGAATGGGGATGTCGAGCGCCTTCTTTAGGACTTCGAGGACCTGCGGGCCATATTTGCCAACGATGTTGGTGTAGTAACGGCGGGCTTCGTTAAGGTCGAAGTTGCGGTTGGAGGCATAGATGTCGCCATTGAGGGCGCCAAAGGTGCCAAAGGCATCCGCGGAATAAAGGACTTGCTCGCTGATTTCGTAAGTCATCATGACTTCCGGCCAGTGAACCATCGGGGCTTTGACGAAGGTGAAGGTGTGTTTGCCGATGGAAAGCTTGTCGCCCTCGTCCACGATGAGGAAGTTGGCTTTGATATTGGGGAAGAAGTTCAGCAAGAACTGCTGCGCCATTGCGCTGGTGACGATGGTGGTTTCCGGGTGGCGGAGGAGGAGTTCGCCGATGTTGGCGGCGTGATCCGGCTCCATATGGTTGACGACGAGGTAGTCTAACTTGCGATCGCCAAGCAAGAATTCGAGGTTGCCATAGAAAACTTCGCTGACCGCGCGGTCGACGGTATCTAGGACAAGCGTCTTCTCATCGAGGTAGAGGTACGAGTTGAAGCTCGCGCCATTGGCTACCGGGTAGACGTTCTCGAAAAGAGCGAGTCTACGATCGCTGCCTCCAATGTAATAGAGGCCTTCGGAAATTTTGACTTCGTTATGCATGAGGTACTCCGTGTTTTCCTAATGATAACAGGTGAAGGCGCGCGGGTGTTACTAGAGGTAGCAAAAAGAGCGCCGAATCTTCGTGAACGCCAATGTGCATGGGTGGGTCTAACCAAACCGCAAATAACGTGAAATCATCAAAAAACCTCCTAAAACCGGCTTGATTTTAGGAGGAATGTAGATAGCTAAGGGTTTTTATCCCCAAATGTTGAGACGTTGATCGGCTGGGACGAACATGTGGTTCCCTTGCGCCACCTGGTAGGTTTCGCAGAACTTCTCGAATTGGCTGAGGACGCCATTGACGCGGAAGACGGGAAGCGGATGGGCGTCTTGCTGACCCGATTGAATCCCATAAACCATGTTGTCCAAAAGCATATCGGACATGACGGAACCCATGCAGTTGGCGTAGGCGGCGAAGTATTTGGGGTAATCGAAGCTCTTCTCCTTAGCGGCCAAACGGAGGGTAACGGAAATGCCGCCCATGTCGGCGATGATCTCACCAAGCATTTCGTCATGGCATTGCAACTTCATGTTTGGCTTGTACTCGTATTCCTTCCAGACGTTTTTGATCTTGTCGACCTTGGCGTTGAAGGCGGCGCGATCGGCGGTGGTCCACCAATCGCTTTCACGGCCGTCTTTGTCATATAGGGAGCCGTTGTTATCGAAGGCGTGAGAGATTTCATGACCAATGACCGCCCCAACGGAACCATAAAGTTCTTCTTTGCCGGCGGAGAGGGAATAAGAATCTCCCGCGAGGATGCCGTCGTAAACCACGAAGGCATTGGCCATCGGCATGTAGACGGCGTTAAGGGTCGTGACCGTCGCGTGATTCCACATATGGAATTTGGTATGCGCCGGTTGATTCGCGCCTGCGGCCCAGCGCTTATAGGCATTGATGAACTCGGTGTAACAAGTCGGATTGCCCAAGTTGAAATCCGGCAGGCTTTCCAAACGGACGGGGTAGCAGCAGTCGTATTGGATGGCGTTGATTTTTTCCACCGCGGCTTGACGGGTCGTCGCTTCCAACCACGTGGAGCCTTGGAGCAACGAAGTGTATTCGGCGACGACGTCCTGCATGATTTTCTCGATGGCTTGGCGACGCTCCTTGGTCTCGAAGTTATCGATGTAAACGCGGTCATATAGATCGGTGATTTGACTATCGAACATGAGCTTGAGGTACATGTCTTGGTTGTAGCCGTTCGCGTTGGGGTCAAGGCCTTGGGTCAAATTGATGTAGCCGTTTTCGCCCGTGAGCTCATAACCATAGATCGAAGCGAAGGCAAAGCGGCAGATGAGCATGGCTTTGATGCTATCGAGGGTCGCGCTGGTGTCGGGTTTGGATTCCTTGATGCTGATTAAGGTATTGAGGATGCAGGCGGCGGGGCGTTCCAAGAGGACTTTCGTCGAATCGGAATAACCTAAGCCAGTTAGATATTCCTTCAAACCAAGACCGGGCCAATATTCCTCGATCGCTCCAACGGTGGTATCGCCACTCCCGTCGCCGCCGGTGATGTCGTAATCGGTGGTCCAACCTAGGGTTGCCAGGTTTCGCGCATCCGTTTCGGAGTAACCATATTTCTTTAATAAATAGACCGACGTGTCCAAAGCGCGTTGCTTGTTTTCCGCAGGCGAGGAAGGCGCAAAGGCATAAGAAATGGTCGAAGGATTAAGACCCATGTTGTCCTGATGGAAGACGATGGTATCATCCTTGGTCTTAAGCACTTCAAAGAAAGACCAAGAAAGGGCGTATCCTTTCGTCTTGAGGAAGTTAACCAGGCCAGCAAAATCCGTAATGGCCTTGATTTCATCGATTATGGCTTTGGTGTAGGCCACTTCGGCGGACTTGTCGGTTGCGGAGTAAAGCTGATAAGCCTTGTTCAACGCCGCGGAGAATTTGGAGTCGGTTTTTTCCGTAAGCATTTTGGTGGTGTTGGCGCTGACTTGCTTAAGGGCGCCAGGCATGCCACCAATCGCAAGATCATCGGGTCCGAGTTTGGCGTTGAATTGCATTTCGTAGGTGGTGGCCAAATAGAAATCGTCCTTGAGGTTTGGCTTCTTGAATTTCGCCGCCATGCCTTGGGAAGCCGTGTTCGCCCAAGGCGCGCCATAAACGTCGTTTGGGGAAACCCCGTCGGCAAGATCATAGAAAAGGTACTTCGGACCACTGGGCGCCGAAGAGGACGAATCGG
>JBGUWA010000238.1:0-15900 GCA_045220635.1 Candidatus Alloenteromonas sp.
CGAGCATTTGATGGCCCATGCTTCGCAAGAAGAACAGGTTTTTGCGAATAAATTGATCAAGAAAAGAGCGAAAAAGGACGTCGATGATGAAATCATTGAGTCTTCTTACTACGAAAAACTTCCGAGCGATATCCTTCCCTTGGCGCCCGAGTTCATGCGCGGTCGTTCGTTTGACGATTGCCTAATCATCCTCGACGAAGCCCAGAACATGAACCTCGATGAGCTGCAAACCATGGTCACCCGCATCGGCAAGATGTGCAAAATGGTCATCATTGGTTCGCCTAACCAGATTGATGTTCCCGACCAAACCCCAGAGAAAAACGCCTTCGATATCGCTTATGAGATCCTAAAACCCACCGGATTGATCGGCTTTGTCGAACTCAGCGCCCCGATGCGAACCTCCTTCGTCGTAGACTTCGACTTAAGGTTCCTCGAATACAAACTCAAACACCAGAGCAAAAAATAAGGAAGCGTCGGCTTCCTTATCTTTTCTTTTTGGAATGATCTTCGATGGCTCGAGGACCGCTTAGCTTTTGCGAATCGTCGCTATAACTGGTGCTTGGTTCGTTGGGATTGACCGTGTCGGCATCGATGATGTCGATGACTTCTGCGGGTTTGGGTTCGGCGGGAGACGCTTTCTTATCCTCGTTGATTCGATAATCGCCTTCTTCTTCGCGTTCGGCTTGATCGAGTTCTTTCTTGGCCTTTGCGCGCGTAATAAGGGTAATGATGAACATGCCAACCGCCGCGAGGGAGAGGATGGCGCCGGTCATGATGAGCACCAATTGGTTACGGGAGGATTGGGTGCGGTAGAGGACTTCGATCACGACGCCTACTCCCGCCAAAATCGCCGCGAAGAGGATCTCCACGACGGGCATGAAGAGGGTCGAGAACTTTCTGGCGATGACGTAAATCGCGTAAACCATGAGTAACGCGCCCATGACCATCAAGATGATGGCGATAAGGTTGACGACGGTATAGGTGAAGATGCTTTGATCGGCGAATTCGCTTTGAAGCAGCATCAGCAATACGCCTAACGAGATTTCAAATCCCGCGACGACCAAGGGGGATTGTTCGTCGTCTTTTTGGTAACGGACCAAGCACATGACGACGCGGAGGATGCCGTCGAGGATGATGAAGCTCGCGACCGCATAGGCGATGCCGTTTTCAACACCTTGGGGAGAGCCTTGGTTTTGCCCCGTCAAGATGCCCGCGACGATGGCTAAGACGCCGCCGCCGAGAAGGACGAAGGATTCGATGAGGTTCCAGATGAACCAGAATCGGTTGATTTTGCGTTGTTTTTTGATTGCTTGTGACATGTTTTTTGACCTTGTTTTATAGTATAGAGGCTTTTTGGAGGATTGTTTCCAATGAAACAAAGTTTATTGAAAAATTACGCCGCCCTTATTGTACGTTCTGGCTTGGCCGTGAAGAAGGGACAAACGGTATTCATTCGCGCGAGCGTTGAGAATGAGGCGTTCACCGCCCTCGTCGTCGAGGAGTGCTACAAAGCCAAAGCCAAACGCGTCATCGTCGATTGGGGCAGCGAAGAAGTCACGCGCGTCGCCTTCCGCCGCGCGGACAAAGATGTCTTAGGCACGTTATTGCCTTATGAAATCGAAAAAGAAAAGTGGCAAAACGAGGAATTGCCCTGCACGTTATGGCTTGACTCCGATGACCCCGACGGCTTAGGCGCCATCGATCAAGAGAAGCTCGCTTATGTTTCCGCCAAACGTCGCGCGGCGATTTATCCTTATCGCAAACTCCGCGAAAACAAGTACCAGTGGTGCATCGCGGGCGTTCCTTCCGTGGCTTGGGCCAAGAAGGTTTTCCCTGGGTTATCCAAGAAACAAGCGGTGGAGAAGCTTTGGGAAGCCATCCTTCTCACTTCCCGCGCCGCCGATGGCAAAGGCATCGAGAACTGGAAGAAACACGATTTGAATCTACGGGAACGTTACGAGCGCTTGAACGCCATGCGTCTTACGGAACTCCATTACACCTCCAGCAACGGCACGGATCTCACCGTAGGCCTAATTCCGAACGTCCGTTGGCTTGGCGGCGGCGAATCTTCGCTCAAAGGCGTCTATTTCCAACCCAACATCCCCAGCGAAGAGATTTTCACCTCCCCGATGAAAGGCAAAGCCGAAGGCATCGTCTACGCCGCAAAGCCGCTTTCCTATAACGGAACGCTCATCGAGGACTTTTATGTTCGCTTCCACGAAGGCAAAGCGGTGGAAGCCAAAGCAAAACGTGGTCAAGAAGCGCTCCAGTCGATCTTAGAAATCGACGAAGGCTCCGCTTACCTCGGCGAATGCGCTCTCGTTCCTTATGACTCGCCTATCAACAACACCGGCTTGCTCTTCTATAACACCCTTTTTGACGAAAACGCCGCCTGTCATTTGGCGTTAGGCATGGGTTTCACCAATCTCTATCAAGACTTCGACAAATACACTGAGGAAGAATTGCACGCTTTTGGCATCAACGAATCCATGAGCCACGTCGATTTTATGATCGGTTCGAAGGATTTGAACATCGTTGGTAAGACCGAAGATGGGCAAATCGTCCAAATCTTCAAGGACGGAAACTGGGCTTTCTAGGCTGAAAATCCTTTCATTTTCCTGAAAAACGATTTTGAATACGCTTTCAAAATGACTGAAAAATATCGATAAAATCTACGTTTTCAAGTTTGAAAATTTGTAAGCACTTACTGTAATCGCTTTCAATATTGTCGAGTTTCGAACCCCTCCTATAGTAGTGGTGCCTCAAGAAAACGAGGCGGATATGAAAGGAGGTTGGCACAACATGTTCAAACTTCATGAAAAAGACGAACAATATATCGAGCGCGAGAACGACTTCGAGAACACCGAGTCCAATACGTACCTCGCCTGCGTTTATGCCCAACTTTCTGCGGGCCAAAGCGTAGCCGACGGGTTACAGGTTCCTGTGCAAGAATATTGCTTCTAATCCGACATTAGACGGAAGGGCGACCCATTGAGGTCGCTTTTCCTTTTCCCCTTTCCCCGAAGTATAATCGATGCATGAGTTCTCGACCCCTCGTCAAAGCCATCCGCCAGGGAAGTGGCAAAGCCTATTTCTTGGTGCGTGACGATTTGGATGCCGCAAAACCCGTTTTGCTGCGCTTCATGAACGAGACCATCAGCCTCGATATCCAAAGCAACGGCACCCATGCGGAATACCTTTATGACCTTTTGAAGCTCTATCCCGATCAAGCCATCTTCTTAGAGGAGCTACTGAAAACAGAACGATATTCGCTCCGTAACCAAGATCTTTTCGCCCATCGCGTCGGTCTATTGGGCCTTTTCGCTCGGGATGGTTATGATTTGGCCAAGGCGCGGCTCGATGAAATCTATCGTTCCATGAAGGGAATGATTTACCGCTTCAAAGGCGACTTCCCGTTTTATTTCTTAGGCGCTTTCGACGATCTTCTTTTCGCGATCACTTACGATGCCGATTGTTTCCTTAAACGCGGCGAAGAACTTCTTGGTCTTATGAAAAAAGGCTTATTGGAATACGAAGACGTCGACTGGTATTTGACTTCTTGTTGCATGGACTATGAAAAAGAAAAGGGAGAAGACCCGCTGTTTCAGCGTCTTTACAAGATGTGCCGCAAGGACATCGCTTTGATTCGAGATAGCGAAGAAGCGCCTTCAAGAAGGAAGACCCCTAGAGCAGAACGCGTTTCCCTCGATGGCTTAAGCGAGGAAGAAGTCCTCGAAGTCTTGCCTTTATTCATCAAGGGTGCGAAGAAAGAAGACGAGGCCATCATCCTTAAATATATGAAGAAGCTCGACTATGACTATCGTCGCGACGCCGCGCACCCCGCGATTTTGGCCATCACACAAAACGAGCATCTCACGAAGAAGGTTTATCGGTTTGCATACGACCATTCCTATTGCTCGGGATGCCGAAGCAAGATTTTCTTCCTGATGGGAGAGCGAGGCTTCCTAGACGAGCAAATGATCCTGGAAGCAACCCATGATTGCGAAGAAGATGTCGCGAAAATCGCTGCAAAAATACTAAAACAAGCGCAAAACTAGGATATTTATTTTCGTTTTAGCGATTGAAATTCCGAAAAGGAAACGAAAACGTCGTTGATTTGAATCCGCAGATTTTGGGCGTCGATGCGTTGGATGGTTCCGGTTTCTTCGTGGAGGAGTCCGTTACGGAAATAAATAAGGCAGACCGGCTCGCCCTGGTAATGGACCAAGATTTCATTGATTTCCTCCACCTCATCTTCGAGAAGGATTCGCTTGACGGTTCGTTGCTTTTCTTGTCGCAACTTCGCCAAGGCCTTTCCGTGTTCCACCAAAGATTGGTAAGGGGCGTATTTCACCATGCCCCGTTCTTCGTTGCTCATGCGTGATGACCTCCGATTAAGCCATGACGGTCTATGACGGTTGAATCCGCGCATAACGATGAGGCGCGCAAAACGGCGTTTCGCCCAAAGCGGCTTGCGATGCGATCGATGGCAAGGCGCAAGTTCCGACGCTTCTCTAACGCGACCCCATCCTCCAAAAGCGATTGCTGGTTCATGCCATGATAGGGCGAGAGCTTACCAAAGGAAATGGAGATATCACGGATGTACTTATCTTCTTTGTAACGGTCGAAAATACCGATGACAGCTTGGAAAAGAGTTTCGTTGTCATCTGTAGGAATGTTCAAAGAACATTGATGATGCAACCCTCCGCCCTTGGAGGTGGAAGAAAAGCCTACGAATAAGGAAACGCAACCTGTGCGCATGTTGGCGCCACGTAACCGCACGCAAAGCTCGTCCACGATTTCCTTAATTACGAGCCTTGCGCCTTCCGCGTCATAATCGCGCATCAAGACTTGTCCTTGGCTGAAGCTGGTTTCCGCAGGTACGTATTTCTGCGTGATATCGGCATGGTCGATGCCATTGGCCAGTTGTCGCAACTGCGTGCCCATGATGCCAAATTCTTTTTGCATGAGCTGGGGCGACGCTTTCGCAAGAGCCTCCATGCTTCGGATACCCAAACGAGAAAGGTGGCTGCTGATGCCGCGAGCGATGCCCCAGACCTTGGTTATGGGCGAGATCTTCCACAGTTTGGTTTTCACGTCTTCATACCCCCAATAGGCATGGTAAGGCGGTTTCTTCTTCCCCTCGTTATCTAGGCACGTCTTGGCGAGGAACATGTTGGGTCCCATGCCCGCGGTCGCGATCAAGCCAAAGCGCTCCTTGATGTCTTTTTGGATGCGCTCGACAAGTTCGACCGCGCTGCATCCATAAAGTTTGAGATATGGGGTTAGTCGGAGAAAGGACTCGTCGATGGAATAAACGTGCAAATCCTCTTCGGAAACGTAATCGAAGAACAAAGAAACGATTTTTGCGGAGATTTCGACGTAATAGGCCATGCGAGGACGGGCGAAAATGATTTCTTCTTGATGGGGAAGATCGCCGATGCGGCAAACGTTTGGGACGCCATATTTCTCTTTTAGGTAGGGCGTAGCCGACATGACGATGCTGTTTTTGCTCCGCGATTTGTCCGCGACCACAAGCGGCGTAGCGAAGATATCGAGTCCACGTGCGGCGCACTCGCAGGAGGCGTAAAAACTCTTCAGGTCAATGACCGCATAGACTTCGTTTTCCATGTCTCCATCGTAGGCAAAAACTCGTTGCGAAAAAGGCTTGTCAAAATTCGTTTTCAGGCAGGGGGAAAGACGAAAAATCTTGTTGCTTCGGTAAGCTCGGAACAAGAGAAATTTCTTTGTACGCTATCCAAGATTTTGCCCTTGCAAGAAGTTGGTTTGAGGTGCGTTGCGATTTGGCGTTTTCAGAAAATTCTTTTCTGGCATGGCCCAGGTACTATAATTGCCACAATCAGATGATTGCGTTCTTCTTGTTGCTTCTGTCCACTCTGGTTGCGCCTGCGCTTGTTCGTGGGTTCATCGCGGCTTTTCGTTATCTCAGGAAAAAGCAAAAACCTGAGGCGAAGCAACTTCTTTGCGAGGCTGGCATCGAAGCGGTCATAAACCTCATCGTATGTCTCGTCGTCTCTCTTTTCGCCATTCTCTTCTTCCACGAGATGAAACCGTGGTCGGCGTTTTGCCTTTATTTCTCGATTTCGATGCTGCTTTCCTTGCTTCGTTGCGGCAGTTGGATCTACGCCCGCATCAAAGGAACCCCGATTCCGCGCGAGAAGGCCATCGGCGCAGGCGTCGTCTTGGGCGGGCTGCTTCTCTATTTGGCCTTTGACGGCTTCTTCATGAACCGCGCGGCGCGGAATAGCCAAGCCACGCAGACGAACATCGCGTTAAACGACACCTCTTACGTCGCTTCCCGCCATGGCTTTGCCGTAAACGATGATGGTTCCTGGGTGGCGGCTTCCTCCTCTCCTTGGTTCGTCGTTCGCAATATCCCCGAAGGCGCGAAAATCGTGACGTTTGACTTCGCCCCGACGAATTCGCAGATGGAACTCGTCGTCCAAGTCCCAAACGGAAACGATTGGAAAAGGGTCGCGGCCTATGACGTGAGCCCGTTATACGAATCCTATTGTTCCGTCGCCCTCAAGGAAAGCAGTTCCTCATACCGGTTTATCTTCAACCTTGAGACCAGCCGTTCGACGACGGATTTGACTCTGACGTTACGAAAGCTATCCATCAACGCGCCGATACCTCTTGATTTCGGCGTGTGGCGTTTCTGGGGAGTCGCGTGCATTGGATATGCCATCTATTGTTTGCCTAAGCTAGCGAAGAAAGCCCAGACCGCGCCAACCAAGGCAAAAGCCGCGAAATTGACTTTGCTGGCTGGGGTAGGGGCCGCGTTGATCGCGCTATTGATTGTTGGCCTTTGCACCAAACGAGGTATCGATCGACTGTTCGCGGAAGGCGACATGTCGGAAGACCAATTCCTCAAATACGATATTTACGTAAAGCTTTTCGATGCCTTCCGAAAAGGGCAACTGAATCTGGACGTGACGCCGGACCCCAAGCTCATCGAACTGGGAAGCGATGTCTACATACCTGAAAAACGCGGTGCGGCAGGGGCAACATACTTATGGGATTATGCCTTCTATGACGGGAAATATTATTGCTATTTCGGCGCCGCGCCGGTGATTTTGGTGAGCTTCCCAACGTATTGGATCACGGGCTCCATACCCACGGGTTTGTATTTGCAGTTCGTCGCTTTCATCTTGTCCGTTGGGGCAATGGTTTATTTGGCCATTATCTTGACGCAGCTATTCTCGTTCTCGCCCAACCCGTTCTTCTATGGTTTGCTCGTGCTGATGATTTGCCTCGGTGGGCTTTTCTTCAACATCGTGGTGTTCAAGGTCGAGGATTATAAGTACCGCGTCGCCGTGGACTATGCCTTATTGGGAGCCTTGCTTTTCCTCTGCTTCTGCCTTGAGGCCTATCGAGGTTATAACGCGAAGCTCATGCTTGGCTTTGCGGGATTCGCCTTCGTCAGCGTCATGGGTAGCCGCCCCGACTTCGGATTATGGCTTTTGTTCGTCTTGCCTTTGCTGCTCTTCATGCTTTTCGACAAGCGTCATCCGTGGAAGAAACGCTTGCTTGATTTCACCCCGATGGCAGCGGTTTTGGCGGTAGGGGCAGCATTGCTTATTTCCTATAACGTCGCCCGTTATGGCAAGCCTTTGGAGTTTGGCCAATCCTATCAGCTTACCGCCTTCGATACGCGCACATTTAAATTCTCTTTCGATGCATTTGGTGGGGCTTTTGCGCACTTTTGGGCACAAACCCCTGCAAATCGCCAGATTTTTGGATTCATCGATACGCAGTTTAGTTCGACCGCTTTTGATTATCATCCGTATCGCGGTGGAACGATTGGCTTGCTCTTTGGCCCAGCGACGTATTTGCTCTTGTTCTTGCCCGTGGCGTTTGCTTGCGAAAAGCGGTGGCATTGGCGGATTTCTTTCATCCTCATGCCCATCACGGTGTTCTTGATCAGTTGGAGCGTCTATTCGCTTGGTGGCACTTGCTTCCGTTATATGTTGACCGTCTTCCCCTTGATGTCCGTCATTGGCTTGATCGGTTTCGCGCGTTTTGCCAGCGCTCCGCTTCATCACCAAGCCAGACTCATGGGATATGGCTTTGCCCTTGTCATCGCCGTGGGGGCGTTTTGGTTTGGAAGCAACTTGGTCTCGGTGCCTTTCGACGGCATGCGCGGCGAAGACCTCAATGGTTGGTTCTATTACTGGCTGCGCGATATTCTTGGGGCGAGGAACGTCTAGGTTTTTCTTTAGAAATCGATTGAACCGCCTTTAGGGTTGAGTATAATAATCGAGCGTTGGGTCCGTAGCTCATCTGGGAGAGCGCCTCGTTCGCAACGAGGAGGTAGCCGGTTCGATCCCGGTCGGATCCACCATTTTTATTTTTTTGTCGTAGTCCAAATCCGTCCGTCCTCGTTGGGACAGTCCGGATCGTCCTACGGCAGCTTAAGATAAGAGATCCCTTAAGGGGTCTTTTTATGTCTCGAACTCGACGGCATTGATTATGAAACGATTTTGTATTACAATGTATTACGGAAGAAGGCAAAAGCTATGGTTATCTCTATTAGAATGACGGAAGAAGAAAAGAAAATGGCGGATGCCTACGCCAAGCTCAATGGCGTGTCTTTAAGCGAAGCTATCAAACGCGCTTTCTTCGAGAAGATCGAAGACGAATATGATATTGCCCTCGCCGATATGGCCTTACGTGAATATGAGAAAAACCCTAAGACCTATTCGCATGAAGAGGTCAAAAAGATGCTTGGATTATGAAGTATCAGGTCGAGTATTTACCTCAAGTCGCGAAGACGCTTGAGAAGATGGATAAATACACCAAGCGAATCATCATCGGATGGGTTGAAAAGCATTTAGTTGATTGCGAGGATCCTAGGGCATATGGCAAACCGTTGACCGCGAATAGGGTCGGCCAATGGCGATATCGTATTGGCGATTATCGGGTGATAGCAAGAATAGAAGACAATAAGCTCGTTATTTTAGTAATTGCCATTGGGCATAGAAGAGAAGCGTACGGTGGTTAACGCCATCCGTAGAATTGGCGATATAAAGGGGATGCATCATGGAAAAGTCCTTTGTTGAGATGAAGCTCTTTCAGGTTAGGCCCGATAAACTTGAACAATTTGAAGCGTTAATTAGGGAGATATCCGCGAATCAACTTAAGTGCGAAGGCTGTCTATCGCTCAAGTATTTCAAGAGGTTCTTCACCATCGATGGAATCGAACTCGGTGAGCCGCCGAGAGAATTAACCAAGATTGTGAAATGCGGCAGGTACTATTCCTTTTGGGAATTCGATTCGAAAGAAAACTACGGAAAAGCCATAAAAGCATTCTTTGAGAACTACAATAAAGAATTGCAAAAATTATTGATTGCGCCTTTTGATATAAGTCTTGGGTATTCGTTGTAGAGGATTTATAAACGTTTTCTTTCGGGGTCGCCTCGGTTGGGGGCTGCCTTTTTTTGCCTTGGGAGGACGAAGGAATTTAGACAACAAAGAACAATTGGGTTTGGACAATCACAATTTGTCGTCGCACAAAGTCATTGGTTATCGTTAAGCTTAGGCCAGCGCCTATTCCAATGACACCAAATAGCGGATGATCCTTGCGGGATTTCCTGCCACGACGCAACTTTCGGGAACGTCTTTCGTGACGACCGACCCCGCGCCTATCACCGCCTTATTGCCGATGGTGACCCCTGGCAAGACGATCGCTCCGGCGCCGATCCAAACGTCATCGCCGATCGTGACGTCAATGGGGATGTTGATCCCATCTCTACGGGCATCTGGTTCTACGGGGTGAGTGACGGAAAGGATCATGACTTTTGGGCCGAACTTGCAATTATCCCCGATCGTGATTTTGCCTGCGTCAAGGAAGACGCAGTCGAAATTGGCGAAGAAGTTCTTGCCGATATAGATGTTGGTCCCGTAATCGCAATGGAAGGGTGGCTTGATGAAGACGCCTTCGCCAACCTCGCCAAAAAGAGCGGAAAGGAGTTCTGCTTGGCGGGCTTGGTCTTCTTCGGAGGAGTTGTACAATTTGCAAAAGCGGCGGGTATCCGCCTTCATTTTCATGAGTTTTTCGTCGCTGCCGAAGTATTCCTCTCCTCTTAGCATCCTTTCTAGTTCGTCCATTTAGCGGTCCTCCCATTATGCAACGTCTTCTCACATTATACCAATCGCGCCTTCCAGGGCGCTTCCCTTCCTAGGCCTCCTAACCAAGTCCATGATCAAAACACGAAATAGTAATGAACTAGATCCTGATTCTATTCATTTGACCTAAGGTTTTCGGCGATATCAATGCGCTTGATCTTTCGAATTGAAAGCAGGTGGATGATCCCGATCACCATGACCACAAACGCCAAGGATATCCCAATTAGCGGGAAACTGAAGATGAAGGGATAAGTTTGCCTTGAAGAGGAAGCCAGCGAGAAAAGGATATGGCTACTAGCGACATTCAAAGGTATGGCGAAAATTAGGGCCAGCAATAGTTCCACCCCATTTTGGAAGAGGAAGATCTTTGAGATCGCGCTAATCCTAAATCCTACCGCCCGGAATAAGGCAAACTGATGGATTTGCTCGGCCAAGGCGTTTTGATTCATGATGAACAAAACTACCAAAGTTATGGCCAAAGCAAAGATCGTCATGATCCACAAGAAGATATCCAGCGTATCGAAGTTGCGGTGTAAATCCGCCTTTAATGATGAGGTGAAGACAATTAGCGAGCGACTAGTCATTTCGCTTAGCGCATCGGAAAGCTCGTTCTCTTTATCGACGCTTTCCATCTTAATTAGCAAGGAGGAGTAGTAATCCGCCTCAGTGCTCTCTAACTGCGCCTTAGATAAGTAAGTGATGGGATGATAATACTGATAGGAGATGCCTACGACTTGGATTCCCTTTCCGTTGATATCGACTGTATCGCCTTGCCTGACACCTAATTCGCTCGCATACCCTTTGGGGATGACGATTCCTTCTTCAGGGAGAGTCATCGAGCCAAATCCGTCTTCGCTAGGGATATGGATGAGGCCTTCGTTTTGACTTGGGTCGAAAGCAAGGCACTCCAAGTACTTGGCTTTGCCTTGAGGGCTTTTGACCTCTAGATAAGAGTAATAGCAATCGAGCACCCTATTAACGGAGCTCTCTTGCTCAATTGAGGCGACCAAGGCTGGTGTAGCCTCCTCTTGCAGATAGACTTGGCAATCGTAGTTCATGCGTTTATTGCAGCCTTGGTCGATCAAAGCGGTTTTGGATAAATAGAAGGAGCCGCAGAGCATGATCATGAGCAAGGAAGCGCAGATCGTGAAGGCGGAAATAAGCGACCTTCGTTTATTCTGAAGCATGGAATTAGTGGCGTTTTGCGGGATAAATGGCATTTTGGAGACGATTTTCTCCACTTTCTTGGGCAAGGGTTTTCGCTGCGTCTCATTATTCATCGCCGCGTCTTTTGGGGTGATGGAGAAGATCTTTAAGCAGGCGAAGAAACAGGCTAACGCGCTTACTGCAATCAATGAAGCGGCGCTAAGCAAAATGATGGGCACGCTTAGCGAGTTGCCGATTATCGGGATGCAATAGACGCTGACCATCGTGGAGGCGACCATTGTCGATAAGCCATAGCCGATTGGGATAGCTAGTAAGCTGGCGATGACGGATATAAGCAAGGTGAAGGAAAGCAAGACGCGGATGATTTGGAATCTAGCTGTGCCGTTAGCTAGCATGATGCCGATATCTCTTGTTGTTTGACGGATGATCTGCCCGATGAATAGCCCCACCAGAACCATGATGATCGCGTAGAAGAAGACAGGCAGGAAAAGGAAGGCGACCCCTAGCTGATCGTTGACTGAGCGCATGTATCTTCTTGGCGCCGTATCCTCGCCTTTCATGGAATAAAGGGCTTTGATGCCACGCTCTTCTAGATACTGATTCACTTTGTCTAGGACTTCATCTTCGGAGAACCCTGGCTTATTCTTGATGATAATCTCGTTAGTGACGCTACTTGCATAGTCATTAATAAGACTTAGATAGTCAAAGCTATCTAGATTCGTGTATTCAGCGACCCTTGTTGTAATGCTAGGCAAGGCGGCGATAAGAAAGGCGTAGTCCTTGATGATGCGGTTTAGATCAGCTTCAAGAAAATAGATGTAGCCAAAATCAAAATCATCGCTCCAGACGTAGGGGTTAAAGGAAGGGAAGATGCCCTCGACTGTATCAACGATCTCATTGATATAGACGCTTTGCTCATATCCATATAAGGATAAGGTGAGCTCTTGGCCGACTTTGAAATGGTTATTCCCGGCGAATTTGCCCGATATGGCGACGTTATACTTGTCCTCATCGCGAGGAATCGAGGAGGAGACGTAGCGTTTCATGATCTCGCTTTCCTCGCCGTTATAGGTGAGGATACGCGCGTTGATGATGCGCCCATCTTCTTTTTCTAGGTGGACATCTAGCGATAAGCGCATGTCAATGGAGTCGACGCCTTCGATCTCATAAAGCCCCTCAAATTCGCTTCGTTCATCAAGTGGGACGCTAAGGCATTCGCTGACATAGCCATATTCATCGAAGAAGCGAGCCGGGTCATCGCGAAGATGGCCTTTCGCGGATAAGAAGGCGTTAAATATGGCCGCGGACAAGGAACCGATGAAAATTAAAGATAAGAAGATCGAATGAAAACGTTTGATATAGGCGCCTAGTAGCAAGCGAACCATTACCAATGCACCTCAAAGACGGGTAGCGGGTTCTCGTTTTTCTCGTCAGAGACGATTTTCCCATCTTTCATCTTGATGATGCGATCAGAGATGGAGCCGATCTCTTTGGTGTGGGTCACTAAGATAACCGTCTTCCCTTCCTCGTGGATCTTTTTGACGAGCTCCAATATCTTAAGTCCCGATTCCTCGTCTAAAGCGCCGGTAGGCTCATCTAGAAGCAATAAGTCACCATCTTTATTCAAAGCCCTAGCGATAGCGACGCGTTGTTGTTGCCCTCCGCTAAGCTGACGCGGGTATTTGTTTTTCTTATCGAGAAGCCCCACTTTATCAAGTAGCTTTCCCGCTTCCTCTTTATGCTTATAGCCTCTAACTAGCATCACGTTTTGAAGCGCGGTGATGTCATTGACGAGATAGAAGAACTGGTAGACGAAACCCACTTCGTTTTTGCGGTATTCGGTGAGTTCTTTTTCCTTAAGTTTGCCAATATCCCTGCCGTTTACGGTTATTTTTCCGGAATTTGGGAAATCGATGGCCCCTAATAAGTTCAGCAAAGTGGATTTTCCTGAGCCCGATTCCCCGATGATCGTGACGAACTCCCCGCGGTTAATCGATAAGGAGACATCGTTTAAAGCATAGGTGAGGCCTTCGCCTTCCCCGTACTTTTTGATCGCGTGGTTTATTTCGATATAGGCGTCTTTTTCCATTGTTTATTTCTCTATGGCCGTAGGAGCGGGATTATTCTCCTCGCGCTTTTTCTTTATCTTGCGGATCAAGAAGAAGACGAGGAACTCCAGGGCGAATAAGGCAAGGGCAAGCGGGGCGAAGATCGCAAACCTCAGGAACTGGTTCGCCGGCAATATCTTCGTTAGGGCCTCGCCTAGATCATCGCCTTGCAGATACATATAAGAGCCATCGGGGATGAAGTGGTTCGCGACCATGGCCAAAGCCGATAGCACCACAAGGAAGATGAAGGGCTTATAGACCTTTCGCACGTCGTAGCGATAGCCTTTGATAAACATCATGTAGAAGACGGAATAGATCGGCAATATGTGCAATAGCCAATACTGGTAATAGCGGAAATAGGTTGGGCCAGTGTTAGTCAATACGGCAGGCAATAGTAGCGGGGCAATGCCCAAGGTAAGGCAAATCGTCACGTCGATATCGAATAGATGCCGGCTTTCGGTGAACATCATCAAGGCGGCGAAGATGCATGTCCACTCGCACACCTGCAGAGGTAACTTTGTGAGTAAGGTATGGCTGACTCCGTCTCCTGGGCCAACATAGAGGACTCGCCAATAGTAGCCCATCTCCATCAAAAGCATCAGGCAGCCTAGAACGAAGCGAATGACTTTCTCGTGCTTTAGCGCGGCGATCCTTTTTTGGAAGATATAGGTGAGAACAATCCCGACGATAAGGACGATGATCGGAAGGAAGTGGAAGAATGAGAAGTAACTGAAATCGCCCTCTTCGCCATATCCGAAGAAACCATCTTTATAGAACTCGACCCAAAATTCCGGCATAAGCGGTTTTCCTTTAACCCGTAAAGTATATTCAATATGCAAATAAAAAAGATAGAACTTACAATAAAAATAGTTAATGTGAATAAAATAATAGTCATTGGGCCAAGTGGTGCAGGTAAATCAGAGATGTCTCGTAAGTTACATGATATTTTAGATTTACCTTTATATCATCTTGATAATATATTTTGGAAAAAAGATAGAACCCATATATCTGGGGACGAATTTGATATTAAACTCAATGAATTGCTATCTTTAGATAAGTGGATAATTGATGGAGATTATTCACGCACTTATGAGATAAGGATTGAAAAAGCGGATACGATAATATTTCTCGATTATCCATTAGACACTTGTTTACAGGGCGTTGAGTCGAGAATTGGGGAACCAAGAACAGATATCCCTTGGAAAGAAGATATATTTGATCCTGAGTTTAAACAGTGGATTATTGATTGGTTCGAAAATACAAGGCCAAGAGTTTTATCGCTTTTAGAAAAATATAAAAGCGTTAAGCGCGTAGTCATTCTCTCTAGTAGAAAAGAAGGAGACGAATTTATTAACTCCTTATAACAATTATTAACGTGAAAAAATTCGTGGCAGATTTATAAAACACACTTTTTATAAACATGGTTAGCGTGTTCGTTTCCCGGGGTGGATTTTTTACCTTAGGAGGACGGAGAAATTTGGACAACAGAGGAAAAAGGTGATCGGACAACGACGCATAGGCTGTGCGACTACCTAGCCTTCCAGACCGTCGCTGCCCTGGCGCCGAGAGAGAAAAAGCCAAGGCAGCTCACGGCTGACGAGGAGAACTTCCGGTGGGCCCTTAACAAGTATTTCTATGGCTCAAAGAAGCTCAGCCTAAGGCAAGCGTACAAATACCTAATCATGGAGAAATATTTAGATGGAGATGGAAAATCAATGCAAAACCGCCCTCATTTTCATCAATTCAGGTATTTTTACTACAAGACCAGAAGCAAATCCAACTTCATCATATCTAGACTAGGAAGAGGCGAATATGACAGAAACTACCGCCCCCTGTTAGGCAAAGGGGCGAGGAGTTTCTGCCCAACAATAGGGTATGGAATGCTAGACTCGACCGCATGCGACATATACCTGGTGAACGACGCCGGAAAGCCCGTACGGCGACACATTGTCCCTTGCCAAGATTTTCCAAGAGGCATCTCCGGCTCGAGAATAACATAGGAAGCGGCCGCTTTCGCCCTCCATGTTGGTAGCGAAGTAAATGGCCCCGCCTTCGCGATAAGCAGCTTTTCCTTCTAAGGGAACGGGTTTCAGCTTTTGGCCTTCCACCTCGACTTCGGAGGCAATCCAGCCAAGCTGTTTCCCTTTTGACGTGTATTTCCAGGCCCCCTGGCAGAAAACGTAGCCGTCCTCTTTCGCGGAATTATTAGTTTGTCCAAGGCAAGCGGAAAGAGAACAGGCTGAGAGGCAAATCAGGGCGAACCAGGTCCTTCTCATAACGGCATTACACCTCCGCCGGATTCCTGGGCGCGATTGCACTTTTTCGGCCGAAAAAAGCAACTTAACATTCAAAAACGGGCTCAAGTAATCTTCCTTTTCCTCTCGAAAAACAGGTGGTTGGGGATTCCTCACAATAGTCCAACCAAAATATCCGAAAACGCGATGAGCATTGTTCTTTTTGCTCTTTTAGCACTTAT
>JBGUWA010000239.1:0-18184 GCA_045220635.1 Candidatus Alloenteromonas sp.
GTTTCCGAACACACTGGCCGTTGGGCTTGGAAACACCCTCACACCGACGGCTCGGGCACCACGTATGCGTGGCTGCAAGGAAGGATCGACCTCTTCAACGTCGACTTCGGCTACGTGCCGGGCAAGATCGTTTTGCACGACATCAGCCTCTACGCCAAGCCAGGTCAAAAAGTCGCCTTCGTCGGACCTACCGGCGCAGGCAAAACGACCGTGACCAACTTGCTGAACCGTTTTTACGACATCGAAGACGGCAAAATTCGCTTCGACAACATCAACATCAACAAGATTAAAAAGCAAGATCTCCGCCGCGCGATGGGCATGGT
This sequence comes from Candidatus Alloenteromonas sp., assembly GCA_045220635.1. Lineage (GTDB taxonomy): Bacteria > Bacillota_I > Bacilli_A > RFN20 > CAG-826 > Alloenteromonas. The sequence goes on from JBGUWA010000239.1 coordinate 324, forward strand.
TTTGCAAGAGACCAACCTCTTTACCGACACGGTGAAGGAAAACATCCGTTATGGAAATCCCAACGCAACCGACGAAGAAGTGGTGAACGCCGCCAAATTAGCAAACGCCGACGGCTTTATCCGCATGCTCCCTGATGGCTACGACACCATGCTCCACGGAGCGGGCGCCGGTTTGTCCCAGGGTCAGCGTCAGCTCATCTCCATCGCACGCGCCGCTTGCGCCAACCCACCCGTCCTTATTCTTGACGAAGCGACCTCATCCATCGACTCGCGCACCGAAGCTTTGGTGCAACAAGGCATGGACGCCATTATGAAAGGCCGCACCGTCTTCGTTATTGCCCACCGCCTTTCGACCATCCAGAACTCCAACGTCATCATGGTTTTGGAGAACGGGCACATCATTGAGCGCGGCGATCACGAAGCCTTGCTTGCTCAAAAGGGCAAATACTATCAACTCTATACCGGTGGAAAAGCCGATGCGGACGAATAACGTGGACAAGGAAGTCTTTGACCTCGAAGCAAAGGAACTGCTCCGACAAAACCGCGGAATCGAGCTGATCGCTTCGGAAAACTACCCCTCCCGCGACGTTTGCGCCGCGGCGGGGAGCGTCTTTACCGCCAAATACGCGGAAGGATATCCCGGTCGCCGTTATTATGGCGGCTGCGAAGTGGTGGATGAACTTGAGACCTTGGCGATTGAACGATGCAAAAAGCTCTTTGGCGTCGCTTATGCCAACGTTCAACCTCACTCTGGATCGCAAGCCAACTTCGCCGCCTACCGCTCTTTGTTGACCCTTGGAGAAAAGATTCTTTCGCTGACGCTTAACGATGGCGGTCATTTGACCCACGGCTCCTCGGTGTCCTTTTCCGCGAACACATATCAATTCGCCTTCTATCCTTTGGGCGACGATGGGCATCTCGATTATGACATTATCAAAGCCAGGCTTTATGCAGAGAAACCGAATCTCTTCTTAGCGGGTTATAGCGCCTATCCCTTCGCGATTGACTTCAAGAAGATGCGCGAACTCATCGACGAATATACTCGCGAGACCGGATCCAGCTGCCTTTTCATGGTGGATATGGCTCATATCGCGGGGCAAGTGGCGGCAAAGCGTTGCCAGAATCCTTGCGACTATGCCGACATCGTTACGTCTACGACTCACAAAACATTGCGTGGCCCTCGAGGCGGCATTATCTTGAGCAACCGCCTCGACTTGGCGAAGAAGATCGATTCTGCCGTTTTCCCTTATACGCAAGGCGGGCCTTTGGAACACGTCATCGCCGCGAAAGCGGTGGCCTTCAAGGAAGCCGCGAAGGATACGTTTGTCGATTACTTTGACCATGTCTTAGAAAACACCAAAGCCGCGAACGATGAACTCGCTCGCCTTGGCTGCGTCGTTTCGGGGACCGAAAACCATCTGTTCCTTTTGAACACCCTCGCCTCTTTTGGAATCAACGGCTTAGAAGCGCAGACGCGTTTGGAAAGCGTCGGCATTACCACGAACAAAAACATGATCCATGGCGACACCCTCTCGCCCAAATACACATCTGGCTTGCGCATCGGATTTGCCGCCGCAACGACGCGCGGCTGCACCAAAGAGGAAGCCATCCGCATCGCGGGTCTGATCTATTCCGTGCTTCAAAACGGGGAAGTTGACAAGGAGAAAGTCCAAGCCGAAGTTCAATCCATCACCCGTGGTTGGAAAGATATTTCTGCCTTAGATTTTTAAACAAATAACCAAGATTTGCAGAGTTTAAGCAAAAAATGCTGTGTTTTTATGGGCGTTTTGTTGCAGATTGTTTTCGACTATGTCGAATTTTCCCTTCACCTGCGCCTTTTACTTATGGCGCGTGTGCGTTAAGATACCGAAGCCGTGAAGGAGAACCGTTATGGAAGAGAAACTCACTGATCAGGAGCAGGCACGCGTTGATAAGCTCCCCCGTTATGAAGAATTGGGCGTTGACCCCTTTGGAAAACGTTACGATTGGACGGACCGCATTTGCGATGTTCGCGCCAAATATGGCAACGAAGAAGCCGAAGCGTTATCGGAAAAGGCGATTGTCGTTAATGTTGCCGGCCGCTTGATGGCCATCCGCAGCATGGGCAAAGCCGCTTTCGTCAACATCAAAGACGAATATGGCACGATTCAGGCTTGGCTTGGCCGCGATGTCGTTGGCGAACACGCCTACGACGTGTTTAAGCTTGCCGACCTTGGCGACATCGTTGGCTTAAAGGGCACGTTGATGAAATCTCGCACCGGCGAACTCACCATCCGCGTCACCGAATACACCCATATCACCAAGTGCTTAAAACCTCTTCCTGAGAAGTTCCATGGCTTGACCGATACCGAAGAACGTTATCGCAAGCGTTACCTTGACCTCATCGTGAACGAAGATTCCCGCCGCATCGCGATTCTTCGCCCCGCGATCGTGAAAGAGATTCGCCGTTATTGCGATGACCTTGGCTTCGTCGAGGTCGAAACCCCGGTTCTTTCTCCGATTGCTGGTGGCGCAGCGGCGCGTCCGTTCATCACCCATCACAACACGCTGGACAAAGATTTCTATCTTCGCATCGCCACCGAGCTAAACCTTAAGAAAGCCATGATCGGCGGCATCGACCGCGTCTATGAAATCGGTCGCATCTTCCGCAACGAAGGCATCGATACCCGTCATAACCCGGAATTCACCACCATTGAGCTTTATCAGGCTTATGGCGACCTCCGTTCCATGATGAAATGGATCGAAGGTTTGCTCAAGCATCTTGCTGGCACCATCCTCCATACCGACAAAGTCACCTGGGGAGAAAACGAACTCGATTTCTCGGTTCCGTTCCGCTCCATTTCGATGTGCCAGGCCGTCTTGGATGCGACGGGCATCGATTTCACCAAGGAAATGAGCTTCGAAGAAGCGGTGGCCTTGGCCAAAGAAAAACACGTTCCTTTGAAGGATTCCTGGAATTCGGTCGGCTACATCATCCAAGCCTTCTTCGACGAATTCGTGGAGAAGACCCTCATTCAGCCGACTTTCATCCACACCTATCCGATCGAAGTCTCCCCGCTTACCAAGAAAACGGAAGACCCGCGTTTCGTGGATCGCTTCGAGCTCTTCATGAACGGCATGGAATTCGCCAATGCCTACAGCGAACTCAATAACCCCTTCGATCAGAGGGAGCGTTTCGAGGCGCAGCTCGCCGCACGCACCCGTGGCGATGACGAGACCGAAAGCATGGACCTTTCCTTCCTCGACGCCATGCGTTATGGCATGCCCCCCGCCGGCGGCATCGGCTTAGGCATTGATCGTCTTTGCATGATGCTTTGCAACGTCGATAACATCCGCGAAGTGCTTCTCTTCCCTACGATGCGCGACGAAAAATAAGCGAATTTTTCTCCAAATCGCCCCTCCACGCCGAATAGGTATGTGGAGGTTTTTATTTATGAACAACACCACATCAACGCCATCCGAAGAAAAAGTCCTCAATTACCTGCAGGATTTATTATGCGCGCGATTTAACGAGTACATGCGCGTGCGTGCAAAAAGCGCAACCATGGGGCCCTCGATCATGCGCTGCAATGCCTTTTACGCCAAGGTTTTATTCGACATCGTTTTCGGGCAAACGCCAACACTCCACCAATTCAGCGGCATGGGGTTCAAAGAAGGCGACGAAGCCATTTACCAAGCCGCGGTTTTCCATTTCGAAAAGTGGAAGAAACTTGGAATCATGTCCTCGATTTTCAGTTATTGCGACGCAGCCAACCGACTGCTCCGCCGATTGATGGAGTGCAATGGGATTGAAAAAACGGAAGCGCTCCCGGACATTCGCGCAGATGTATACGCCATCGATGAGCAACTAAAAAAGATACGCGCGGGCAAATAACTGCGCAAAACGCGCGTAAAACAAACGAAAAACAAATTTTCAAAAAAAGTTAGCACTCAAGTATTGACACTGCTAAAAACGGGTATATAGTATGGTTAGCACTCAGGAAGCGAGAGTGCCAATCTGAGGCGAAAGCCAAAAGGAGAACACCACTATGATCTATACCAACTGCAACACCAACCGATTCTTCGACCCCTTCTTTGATGCCGTCTTCGGCAAAGAAAACAAAGCCGCGAGGCACTTCGCGATGAAGACCGATATCTATGAGTCCGAAAACGCCTATCGCCTCGATGTCGAAGTTCCGGGCGTTACCAAAGAAGATATCAGCCTTAACTTCAAGGATGGCTACCTGACCATCGAAGTCACCGCGAAAGAACGCACCGAAGAAGGCTACACCGCCATTCGTCAAGAACGCCTCATGGGCGAAGCTTCCCGTCAATTCTATCTCGGTGAAGTGGACGAAAAGGCGATCTCTGCCAAATACGAAAACGGCATCCTCACCGTCATGGTCCCGAAGACCAAGCCCGAGGAAGCCAAGCCCCATTCCATTGTCATCGAGTAGATCGACTGAATCCCTTTCTTCCGGAAAGCGCCAGATCATCCCTGGCGCTTTCTTTTTCATATTAGTTGCGCACGCGAGGGAAACGCCTACAATATAGATACCCCCAGGGGGTATATTATGAAAAAGAAATATGACGTTACCGGCATGATGTGTGCCGCCTGCCAAGCCAACGTGGACCGCGCAGTGAAAAACCTCGATGGCGTCGAGAACGTCAATGTTTCTTTGTTGGGCAAAAACATGGTCGTTGAGTTTGACGAAAACAAAGTCAACGACGATACGATTATCCGGACCGTCACGGAAATAGGCTATGGCTGCTGGGTTTACGTCAACGAATCGATTCGGAAGATTCAAGCGCGACGCGAAGCGGCCTTAAGAAAAGCGCGAACCAAACTTCTCTGGTCGATTGGGTTGCTTCTGCTTTTGATGGTTTTTTCCATGGGACCGATGATTCCGCCCGTCATGGAGGCGATTCACCATTCGGAACACTCCTCTTTGATTTGCTTGCTTGATGTCATCGCCCAGATGGTGATCCTTGTTCCAATCATCGTTCTCAATGCGCATCATTTTTCCTCGGGGTATCGTTCCTTGATCAAACGTCACCCCAACATGGACGCGCTTGTCGCGTTAGGCTCCACGGTTTCGATCATCTATGGCCTATGCGTTTTCGTGCGCATGGTCATCGCGTTCGCCAATGGCGATAACGCCATAGTCATGGAATATTCCATGAATATCTATTTCGAATCCGCCGCGATGATCCCGACTTTCATCTCCCTGGGCAAGTATTTCGAAGCGCGGGCGACAAGCAAAACCACGGCTTCCATCGCCAACTTAATGGCTTTGACTCCCGACACCGCAATCGTTTTGCGAAATGATGCCGAAGTGGAGGTGCAGACCGAGTCCATTCAAGAAGGCGAAACCGTTGTCGTAAAACCCGGCATGTCCGTTCCGGTAGACGGCGTATTGATTTCGGGTTATGGCAACGTCGATCAATCCGCGATTTCCGGCGAATCGCTTCCTGTCTATAAAAAGCCAGGGGATAAAGCGATTGCGGGAACGGTCAATAAAGAGGGCTCGTTCTTGCTGCGCGTCACTAGCGTTGGCAAAGACACGACGATCGCGAAAATCGTTGCCCTCGTGGAAGAAGCAAGCAACTCCAAGGCGCCTATTGCTCGTCTCGCAGACCGCATCTCCGCGGTGTTTGTTCCTGCGGTTATCGTTATTTCGTTACTTACCTTTGGGCTATGGATGCTTCTTTCCGGTTTGAACATCGTTGGCGAAGCTCTCCCCGATTGGAACTTAAGCATTCAGCTTGCCGTTTCCGTTTTGGTCATTTCCTGTCCGTGCGCCTTAGGGCTAGCGACGCCGGTTGCCATCGTGGTCGGCACGGGCAAAGGCGCGGAAAACGGCGTCTTGATTAAAAGCGCCGAAGCATTCGAACGTTCCCAGAAAGTAAACCTCGTTCTCTTTGACAAAACGGGAACCCTCACCAAAGGCGAAATGGCCGTGCAAGAAACCATTTCCTATGGGGTCGACGAAGAAGAGCTCCTACGCCGCGCCGCCGCGGTCGAACAAAATTCCGAACACCCTTTATCCAAAGCGGTCACGAAATACGCGAAGGAAAAGGGGATTGCCTTCTCTCGTTGTGAGGATTTTGAGAATATCCCCGGAAAAGGTGTCAAAGGCAACGGCCTCGTCATCGGCAACAAATCGTTGATGGACGAGTCTGGCGTCGATGTTTCGATGGTTGAGGCCGATTTCCAGAGGCTCTCACAATGCGGTCTAACCGTGCTTCTCGTCGCGGAAGGTAAATCGATTATCGGACTCTTTGCAATAGGGGACGAAATCAAAGAAAACGCTGCAATTGCGATCAAAATCTTGCAAAAGGCGGGTAAAAAAGTCGCAATTGTCACGGGTGACAACCAGATTACCGCTAACGCAATCGCTCGCGAACTTCAGCTAGACGAAGTTTATGCCGAGGTGTTGCCCGAAGACAAAGAGGCGATCGTTTCCAAAAAACAGCAAGAAGGATATTGCGTGGCTTTTGTCGGAGACGGCATCAATGACGCACCCGCTCTTACCCGCGCCGACGTTGGCGTCGCCATCGGCGCCGGTACCGAAGTTGCCCTTGAATCCAGCGACATCATTTTGGCTAGGAATGACCCCATGGACGTCGCCGCGGCTTTTGAACTCAGCGCCAGCGTGGTCCGCAACATCAAGGAAAACCTTACGTGGGCATTCCTTTACAACATCGTTTTGATTCCGCTTGCGGCTGGTGCTTTCTATGGCATCGCCGTATCTCCCAACTGGTTTACCGGTTCGCAGAGCCACCTCGTCTTAACCCCGATGATCGGTTCGCTGGCGATGTCTTTGTCGTCGGTGACCGTCGTTTTGAACGCATTGCGCCTACGCTTATTCAGATTTAAACGCCCAAAGGAGGACTAAAGATATGTTTGGACAAAAGAAAGTACTGCTCGTCGAAGGCATGATGTGCGAACATTGCGCCGCCCATGTCGAAGCTGCCGTGAGCAAAATCGATGGCGTCAAATCCGTGAAGGTGGATTTGAAAAAGAAAACCGCAACCGCGAAAGTGGAACGCGACATTCCGAGCGAGGAATTCGAAAAAGCCATCGCTGGCGCGGGATATAAACTCATAGGGGTTGAAGACTAATGAAAGCCGATCATGACAAAGTTTCCCATCAGCTCCACATCGCCCGAGGCCAAATCGACGGACTTTTGAAGATGGTGGAAGAAGACGCCTATTGCATCGACATCGCCAATCAAATCGCCGCGACCACGGCGTTATTGAAACGCGTTAACGCGATGGTTCTTTCCGCCCACCTCGAACACTGCGTCAAAAACGCGGCATCGGGCGAAGACGCCGATAAGAAAATCGCCGAAGTCCAGAACCTGCTTCAGCGATTGATGAATTAGTCTAGCGACAAGATCGGAATGATCTCTTCCTGTAATCCTCCGACAACGAGGAGTTCTTTTCCTTGGACGTGCAAATCGGTTTCGGTGCGGATGCCAAAATCGGGCGCATAAATGCCAGGCTCATCGGAGAACGAAGTGCCATCGAGCAAAACGCGTGTGTCGTGGGATTCGTAGTTGTCGAGGTTCGCGCCGGGGCCGTGTGGGGAATCGTCGTCATAAATCGAGTGTCCAAGACGATGGATGAAATACTCACCATATCCTGCGTCAGAGATGGTTTTTCTCGCGACATCATCGACTTCGTAAGCTTGAACTTCGCGTTTAGGTAATTCTTGCTTGAGGAATGCAATAGCACCATCGCGCGCCGCTTTCACGATGGCGAAACGCTTTTGATAGACTTCGGGAACCACGGTTCCGACATAGCCCATCCACGTGATGTCCGCGTATACGGCGTGAGGCTCGCGATATTTTGCCCACATGTCGATGAGGACAAGGTCGCCTTCGCCGATGGGGGAGAAACAATCCGATGTTGGGGTGTAGTGGGGGTTCGAAGCGTTTGGGCCGATGGCCACTAACGGAGCCTCGTCATAAAACATGCCCTCTTCGGTAAAGCGACGGGCGATGAATTGCTGCACGTCATATTCGGAGGTCTTCCCCGATTCGCGAATTTGTTTGGCGATGTAGGCAAAGGCCTCATCTTTAATTTTTAGGCAGGTTTTGCAGGCTTTAATTTGAGATTGCAGACTTTTTTCGCTCATTACCGCTGTCTGATATTGCAGCAAATCGGCAGAGGAGCAAACCTTGATTCCCAAAGATTCGATAAAGGAGACGCTGCCATAATCGGCAAGGCTGACCCGAGGCAACAGACCCGCTTCGGAGACATCCATCAAGACGCTTTTGTATTCCTTGAAGGATGAGCGCTCAAGATCCAGCATCTCCGGCCATGTGGCATAAACCCGCAGGTCGAAACGACCGCGGATCGAGTCGTCGTTAAGGTAAACGGTATCGATCGTATGGGTAATGAGATAGGGCTTTTCAAAGGCAGGGATGACCAAGAAAATCTTCCTCGTCAGCATCTTCTGACCTAAAAGCTGAACCAAGGCGGGATTATGGTTTTCGTAATCGACGATGATCCAAGCGTCATGGCCTAGTGAGGCAATCTTTTTCTGAATTTGCTGGATTTCCATAGAGGCGGCCTCCTATTCGTTGGATTTCAGCGAGTCGCACATATCGATGGACTTAATGCGCGGGTAAAGCATGTAGTTGATGCCAATCATCGAGACCAACACGATCACCGCGGTGCAAACATAGGACCACCACTGGACGTCGGCGATGGAGCCGAAATTGAGGTAACGAAGAATGCCATCCATGATCAACGCCGAGATCGGCAAGCCGATGATGACGGCGAAAACGGAAATCATGAAGATTTCGCGGAAAGTGTAGTTCAGGCACTGGATGTCATGATAGCCCAGCACTTTCAACGTCGCGAGTTCGCGGCGGCGGTCCACGACGTTCATGCTGGCCAAGGAATAAAGGACCGGTATGGACATGCTCACGGCGAAAAGGACGATGACCGCGGATATTAGGCCCATGCTGGATGCCACGTTGGAGAAGAGCTCATCTTCTTTTAACGCATCCGATACGTTAAGCAGCGAAAGCCCCAGCAACACCAAAAGGGTGGAACCGATGATGGAAAGCGAGGTCAAGATGAAGTTCTTCCGCTGACGGAAGATGTTGCGAAGGCTCGACTTGATCCGGAACGGGAACAATTTCCATAACCAACGAATGCGCTCCAGCAAAATCTTTTTACCCGCGACAGGCGCTTCATCGCGCATGAGGGTGCTCGGTTCCTTCTTGAGGTAGCTAAGAGCGGCATAGGCGCTGATGCCGACGGCTAACGCAATCAGCAACAAAGCGGCGAGAATCGCGATTGGCGAAAGGAAAGTGAGGGGGCACCCGTGCATCTGGAACACCGCGGCATAGGCGTTATAGACCACCAAAGGAAGCAAGGGCACGCCGACGGCATAACCGAATATGCCGCCAAAAGCCACCGATGTTCCGATGAAGAACATGTATTTGGAGACGAGCTTGCCTTTGGAAATGCCCGCGCTGGAATATACGCCAAGCAAGGACCGCTCATCCTTGATCAGGCGCGTAATCGTGATGTGGTTGATCAAGGCGCAGACGGCGAGGAAGAAGAAGGGAAAGATAAAGGACATGATGCGAATCTTGTCGGTGTAGCCATGGAACAAAGCGTAGGATGTGTTCTCTTCCAACGTCAGAACCGCGATGTTCTCCGCCCCATATTTCTCGACCAACGCATCTTTAATTTGATTTACTTGGTTTTTGTAATCGTCGGTCAGGTAATTGCGCTGAATCTTTAGGCGAACGTAAAGATCTGTAGTCATGTTCATGACCTGTGCGAAGTGAGGCAAGGTCTTCTTTTCGATATAGAAGACGGAGCGAATGTACTGTTTGTCGTTTTCGTCTTCCAGATTTGCCCGCTCCCGAGCCACCGAAGCATACATCGGCGAATCGACGACGCCCGTGACGACCAAATCCTTTGGCGCGAACATCGCCATGGAGGAAGTGGTGATGTGAACGGCATCGCCAACGTTATAGCTCACGATGTTTTTCGTGGGTTGTTCTACGACCACTTCGCCGTGCGCGGTGGGGTATCTGCCATTAACGACCAGCGGTTTGCCAATGGAGAGATTATCGAAGTCAAAAATATAGAAGCGATTGTAGGTTCCGTCTTCCTCTTTGGCGTCCACGGTGAAAAAGGCTTCGACGCCGTCTACCATTTCTTGGTTACGGATGTCATCGATTTCCATGGTGTCAAAGCCGGTATATGCCTTGCTTTTGATGATTAGGTCCGGGGCGTTCGTTTCCGAGTAGTTCTTGATATAAGATTCCGCGAACGTGTCCGGAAGCGCGCCGAGCCCTCCCGTCAAAGCCACGGCGAAAAAGACGGTGAAGAAATTGGCGAGGAAACGCCCTTTGTTGTGCAGGAACGTGCGCCTTGTCGCGAGGAGATATTTGCTTTTCACCATTCGATCTCCTCAATGTTTTTCGGCGAAGGGTTCTTTTCATCCCCAACGATTTGGCCGTTTTTGATGTGAATAAGATGGTCCGCCATATCCTTCAAAGCGTTGTTGTGGGTGGCGATAATCACCGCCTTGTTCCCAGTTCTCGCTTCGTTTTGAAGCAACTGCAAAACGGCTTTTCCCGTGGCGTAATCCAAGGCGCCCGTCGGTTCATCGCACAAAATGATGTCTGGGTTCTTCGCGATCGCTCGCGCGATGGAGACGCGTTGTTGCTCGCCGCCAGAGAGCTGATAGGGGCGATGCGTTTTGCGTTCCGCTAAGCCAACCCCATCCAAAGCCTCGCCGGCATCATGGGCGCGGTCGGCGGAAAGCTGCGTCGCCAGTTCGACGTTTTCCAAAGCCGACAAATTGGGGTCGAGGTTATAGAACTGGAAAACGAACCCGATTTTGTCTTTGCGATAGATGCGGCGTTGCCGGCGCGAGAAGGCGGCGATGTTTTCGCCATCGACGGCCAAAACGCCCTTCGTCGGAATGTCCATGCCCCCCAAAATGTTCAGCAATGTCGTTTTGCCAGCGCCCGAAGGCCCTAGGACCAACGTGATTTCGCCCCGTTCCGCGACGAAAGAGACATCGTCTAACGCGACGATGGGATCGGCTGCGGTGGGATATTCTTTGTGAATTCCGATGGCGGTGATGAGGGCAGTCATAGGTTTTCTCGTGAATATCTTATAACCGAGGCCACATTTTCTTAAAGAAAATACTCGTCGCTGGTAAAATAATTAAGATGTTTACGTCCGAAGGAAGGAAGATCGACCGCACTTGCCCCTTGAGCGAATACCCGACGCCACAATTCGCGAGGGATTCTTTCTTTTGCTTAAACGGCATGTGGGAGTTCTGCCTCGACGAAAACCCCGATAATCATTCGCAATACCCCGAAAAGATCTTGGTGCCCTTTTCTCCGGAGACGCCGCTTTCGGGCATCGAACGCAAAGTCACGGGCAAGCAGACGATGCATTACCGCAAGCTGTTTCAGTTGCCCGAAGGTTTCCGCGGCGAGCGCGTTTTAATCCATTTCGAAGCCGTCGACCAAATCGCGGACGTTTACCTTAATGGCGTCAAGATCGCCCATCATGAAGGAGGGTATCTTCCTTTCACCGCCGATTGCCTCGAACTAAGGCGTGGGCAGAACGAGTTGCTCGTCGACGCCTATGACGATGCCGATTCCGACGTTTTTCCCCGTGGCAAACAATCTTTGAAGCCCGGCGGCATTTGGTATCGCGCCACTTCGGGCATTTGGGGCAGCGTTTGGCTGGAATCCGTTCCGAAGCAAGTAATTCAAAATCTGCGCATAACTCCATTATTTGATGAGAAATCCGTTCAAATTGAAGCGTTTTTTGAGGGAAAGGCCACCCAGTCCGAAGTCGCGATTTTCTATCTTGGAAGAAAGGTCTTTGAAGGTTCGCTTGATGCCTCGCTTTCGTGCAAGGCGGACCTATCTCGATATTTCCACCCTTGGTCGCCCGAAGACCCCGCGCTTTATGATGTTCGCGTCAGAATCAACCAAGACGAAGTGAAAAGCTACTTCGGCATGCGTAAGTTTTCGATGGTCGAACATGAGGGCCATCGGGTTTTCGCTCTAAATAACAAGCCATATTTCCTTACCGGCCTGCTGGATCAAGGGTATTTCCCCGATGGTGGCTTGACTCCGCCTTCGGATGCCGCGATGGTCAATGACATTCGCTTGGCGAAGAACCTTGGTTTTAACACATTAAGGAAGCACATCAAAATCGAGAACATGCGTTGGTATTACCACTGCGACCGCCTTGGCATGATCGTCATCCAGGATTTCGTCAGCGGAGGCGAGCCTCCAAAGAAACGCTTCTTCTATTTGGCGCCTTTCTTCGATTTCCGCATCAACGACGCGGAGCAGCACGCCCTGCTTGGTCGAAAAAACGTGGTCGGCCGTCGCTTCTTTGAAGACGAGATGCCACTTGTCGTCAACCGTCTTTATAACGTTACCTCCATGGCCATCTGGACGTTATTCAACGAAGGATGGGGACAATTTGATTCCCATCGCCTGACGGGGAAGCTCCGCGAACTCGACTCCACCCGACTGATCGATTCCACCTCGGGTTGGTTTGATCAAGGCGATGGCGACATTCGTTCCTTCCACATTTATTGGGGCAAACTTAAGCGCACGCTAGATCCCAAACGCCTCGTGGGTTTGTCCGAGTGCGGGGCGTTCTCGCTTTTGGTGGAAGGGCATTACGAAACCAACAAACACATCTTCTATAAGTACTATAAGAACGACAAGAAGCTGATGGCGGCGATAGAAAAACTCTACACCAAGCGCCTCGCATATCTACGCGAACACGGATTGTCCATCATGATCTACACGCAGTTCAGCGACGTGGAAGCGGAAGTAAACGGCGTCGTCACTTATGACCGCCGCATCATCAAAGTGAAAGAGAAGAAAATGCGCGAACTGAACCAAGCGCTTGCGTTTAAGGAGGACTGACCGTGATCAAAGCCGCCTTCTTTGACATCGATAACACCCTTTATGATTGGGGAATTGGCAAATTCATCCCTTCTGGCATTGAGGCCGTCAAGCAACTGAACAGGAAAGGCATCAAGGTTTTTATTTGCTCCGCTAGACCTTATGCCAGCGTCAAAGAGTTCGGCGTCTTTGATTTGGGTATCCATTGGAATGGCGTCATCACCAATTGCGGCGCCTTCGTTAGCCTAGGAAACCGCACGCTTCGCAAGATGGATATGACACCAAGCAAAGTGCGAAAACTCTGCAAAATCGCCCTATCTCGTTCGTTAACGATGGAATTAGTCACGGCAAAAACCCGTTATTTGATCGCCCCAGGCAACACGTTCCTCGAAAACTATCACGGCACATACAGCGATAACGTTCCCCCTGTTCATCATTATCGAGGCGAGGGCGTTACGGGCGTGCTTTTATTCGCGCCAGAAGAATTCGACCCCTTGTTCAAAGAGGAACTGCCAGACCTAAATTACTATCGCTTCCATGAATTTGGCGTTGATATCAGCGAAGGCGAGCACCGCAAGGGCGACGGTATCGGCATCATTTTGAATGCGCTTGGACTCCGCCGTGACGAGGCGGTTGCCTTTGGCGATGATTTCCAAGACATCACCATGAAGGACGGCGCGATTTTCGTGGCGGTAGGCAATGGCAAAGAAGAAGTTAAAGCCGTCGCGGATTACGTAACCCCACCGATTGCCGAAGATGGATTGCTGATCGGTTTGCAAAACTTGGGGGTGCTCTAAATGAAAGTTGGTGCTTTTGCGTTAAAGATGACCAAGCTTTGGCTTGGCCGGGCCGATAAGAAGCATTACCGCGGAACCGCCTTGCCCGAAGGGGCGTTCGTGGACGCGGACATCGATGCCCTTGGCGATGGGGTTTTCTGCCACAAAATCGATGTTTATCATCCCGCGGAAAAGATTCGCATCAACAAAACCGTTCTCGATATCCATGGCGGAGGCTACATCTATGGCACTCGCCGGAACAACAAAGCCTACGCAAGCGTTTTCTTAGATAAAGGCTTCGATGTCGTGACGATGGACTATCCTTTGAATTGCGGAAAGGATACCAGCGATTGCATCGTTCAAATGCAAGTTCTCGCCAAACAGCTCCGCTATATCTGGGATCATGCCGAGGAGTTAAGGCTCAATCGCGACGCCTTCTTCCTGACTGGCGATTCGGCGGGCGGACATTTCTGCCTTCTATTGGCGGAGATGGTTTATGACGCCGATCTCGCCGAAAGGTTCGGCGTCGACTTGTCCGGCATTCGCCTTCGAGCCGTCGCCCCAAGTTGCCCCGTTTACGATTTCGAACGCACCTTCTCCACACCTCAGCTAAGCAAAAGTGGCAAGCGCTTCATGTTTGGAGAAAGGTATACCCAAGAAGGCTTCGCGCAGCTGCTTTCGCCCAAGGTTCACATCAGAAGCCTTGCCATTCCCATTTTCCTTTGCTCTTGCAAACGCGATTTCCTAAGCCAAGAATCCAAAGACCTTGCCCAGGACCTCAAGTCAATCCCCGTGGACCAGCAGTTTATCTTCGTGGAAAGCGACGATTCCAAAATCTCCCACATCTTCAACGTTTTGAACATTCATCACCCAGAATCCATCCGCGTCAACGGCGCGTTAATCGATTTCTTCCTCGCTCACGCGAAGTAGCGGGCAAAAATTCTTTGATATTTTTGCCGAAAGCCTTTGAGGTTTTTCGTTTGTGAAGATACCATTACTTAGTAATGAGAGAAGAATTTGTCACAAACGATGTCGCCTTAGTCCTCCAAGGGGGTGGAACCCGGGGGGCTTTTACGGCTGGCGTCCTCGACGTTTTCATGGAAAACCACATTCTTTTCCCTTATGTCATCGGCACTTCCGCCGGGGCGCTTAATGGCGTCAATTATCTTTCGCAAGACATTGGAAGAAGCAAATACGTTTCTACTGAGCTGATGCTGGACAAAAAATTCATCTCGTTCCGCAACCTGTTCACCAAAGGAAGCTTCTTCGACTTCAAATACTTGTTCTTCACCGTTCCCAAAGAGAAATACCCCTTCAATAGCGGCGCCTTCCACAGCTCCTCCGTCGAATTCATCGCCGTGGCGACCGCGGTGAAAGACGGCAAAGTCGCCTATTTCAAAAAAGGCGAGACCAAAGAATTCTATAAAGCGCTTGCCGCCTCCTCTTCCCTTCCTTTGACCGCTCGCCCCGTCGACGTGGAAGGGGAGCTTTACCTCGATGGTGGCGTCGATGCGGCCATCCCGTTCCGCAAACCCCTCGAGGACGGCTTTAAGAAACTCGTCATCGTGCAGACGCGCGCTAAAGGCTTCCGCAAAGGCAAACATCGCAAAAAGAGCGACGTCATCGCGTGGTTCATGTACCGCAAATACAAGACCTTCCGTAAAGCGATGGTCCACACCAACGAATCGTATAACCGCGACGCGGAAGAAGTGGAGAAGCTCGAAGAAAACGGCACCGCCTTTGTCATTCGCCCCGACTGCGCCCCCGACGTCAAGACGATGGAAAAGGACCAAGAGAAGCTTTTGATCCTTTATGAGCAAGGAAGAAACGTCGCCGAACGCGTTCTCCCCGACATGCTCGCCTTCTTAGGAAAGAAAAACGGATGAACAAAAACGACAAGAAAAAACAATCCCCGAACAAAGGTCTTGTCGATCCGCGTTCCATCAAGGAATTCCAGGTTTATAAAGAAACGACGTTGATGGAATTCCTGATTTTCAAGATGCCCACGACGCCACGCAAGACGATTAAGTCCTTGCTGACCCATCATCAAGTCGCGGTTGGCGGCGTGCCGGTTTCGCAATATAACTACCCCCTCGCTCCGGAAGACATCGTCACGATTTCCAAAAACCGCATCGCCAAACATGAGCGGAAAGACCTGCCCATCATCTATGAAGACGAGGACATCATCGTCATCAACAAGCCATCGGGCCTTCTTTCCGTGGCCACCGAGCGCGAGAAAGGCAAAACCGCCTACCGTCTCGTGTCGGATTATTTGGCCGCCTTCAATCCCAAAGCGCGCGTTTACGTGGTTCATCGTTTGGATGAAGACACTTCTGGCGTGCTGATGTTCGCCAAGAAGCTCGAGGTGCGCGAAGCCCTCCAAAACCACTGGCAAGAAATCGTCGAAACCCGTGCCTATTACGCGATCGTCGAAGGCAAAATGGAACAAACCGAGGCGGTTTTGCAGGATTATTTAATGCAAAACGACCTTCATTTGGTCTTTACCACAAAAAATAGAAGCGCGGGAAAACTGGCAACGACGGCCTACAAAGTCATCGCTTATAAGGAGCCTTATTCGTTGCTTGACGTCCATATTTCCTCGGGTCGCAAAAACCAAATTCGCGTCCAACTTGGTTCGCGCGGGCATTATGTCATTGGCGACGACAAATATGGCGAACCCAGCGACCCGATCAAACGTTTGGGTCTGCACGCCTATCAACTGACCTTGACGAACCCCCTTAACGGTAAGCGTTACGATTTCGTGACCCCGATGCCCGAGGAGTTCAAACCGCTGTTTTTCGTCACGCACGCGAAAAAGCGCGAGCTTGCGAAGGAAGCGGAAGCAAAGAAACAAGGACGAGCCCCCAGCAAGCGGAAAGCCCCCGCGAAGAAAGCCAACAATAATCCAGTCCGAAAAGGAGGGCGGAGATGATCCCCGGCCCAAAGGTATGGCTAACCAAGTTCCGCGAGGCGCTTTTCTCCGCGCTTCCCATCGCGGTGGTTGTGGTGGTGTTTTTCCTGTTGAGCCGATACGCTCTACCCGCCGATACGTTTGAATCGCCAACGCTTGGAATCACCTATCGCATCGACGACGTCCGCATGATTTGTTTCTCCGTCGCCGCGGTCATGATCATCGTGGGCATGGCGTTATTTAGTTTGGGCACCGAGCAATCCATGACGGAAATCGGCAGCATCATCGGCGGCACCATCATTAAGAAAAACAAATTCTTCTTCGTTATCGCGATGACCTTCATCATCGGCGTTTTGGTGACGATCGCCGAACCCGACCTAAGCGTTCTTTCTTATCAGATTGGCTTGAATAAGGAAATCATCGTCGCCGCGATTGGCGTAGGGGTGGGCTTGTTCCTCGTCGTTGGCGTCATTCGTGTCACGTTGCATCAGAACCTGAACGTCTTGTTCCTCGCCTTCTATGGCCTCTGCTTCGCCTTGCTTTATTTCATCGACCCGCGCTTCATGCCGATTTGCTTCGACTCCGGCGGCGTTACGACAGGGCCGGTCACGGTTCCTTTCCTGCTTGGCTTTGGCTTAGGCATGGCCGCAAGACGCGGTGGCAAAAACTCCGAAGATTCCTTCGGTTTGACCGCGCTTTGCTCCATTGGTCCGATCTTGGCGGTGGTCATCATTTCCATGATCATGAAGGCTTCGGGAAAATCGTTGCCCGAAACGTACTACGTTGGCATGCCCTCGACCGGTCACGTGTGGGAGGATTTGCTCACCACCTTGGGGTCCACCGCGGGATCCGTGGCTTTGTCGGTCGGCCCAATCTTGGCGTTCTTCATTATCTACGAGCTCATTTTCGTGCGCATGTCCGCGAAAGATCTGTTCCGCATCGTCATCGGCATGGCGATCGTCTATGTCGGCTTGATGGTTTTCCTTACCGCGGTCGAATGGGGCTTCCTGCCAATCGCCCAGACGATCGGCTTGATGCTTGGAACGTCGGAAAGCTTGCGGTACATCGCGATTATCGTCGGCGCCTTGTTTGGCGTCTTTGGCGTCTTGGCCGAACCTGCCGTCCACGTTTTGGTCGAGCAGATGGAAGAGGTCTCGGACGGCCGCATCCGCAAGATTCAGGTGTTGATCATGCTGGCGGTCGGAAACGGTCTCGCCGTCTCTTTGGCGGTTTTGCGCATTTTCTTCCGCTTTGGATTGGAGTTCT
>JBGUWA010000240.1:0-2434 GCA_045220635.1 Candidatus Alloenteromonas sp.
TTGCCCCTCGTCAAATAGCTTACGGTTTCCCTTGCCATAAAGGGGATCGCCCAAGACGGGGTGATCGATATATTCCATGTGGACGCGGATTTGGTGGGTCCTACCGGTGAGCAGACGGCAGCTAATCAAGCTCGCCCCCGCTTCTTTGAAGCGTTCCTCAACGTGGAAGAAGGTCACGGATTCCTTGCCTTTGAGGTCGACGCAATATTTCATCGGCTCCTTGCGGGAACGGGCGATCGGCGCGTCGATCTTGCCATCGTCTTCGTAGATGACGCCTAAGACAAGCGCCTTGTATTTACGGCTCATCGCGTGGGTCGAAAGTTGCTTCGATAAATCGAGGAAGGCCTCTTCCGTCTTGGCGACGCAAAGCAACCCTGAGGTGTCTTTGTCGATGCGGTGCACGATGCCTGGGCGTTCGCGGTCGCCACCGGCGAGGTTCTTCCCCGCGTAGATCAAGGCGTTGACCAAGGTGCCGTTGGGATTGCCATTACCCGGGTGCACCACCAGACCCGCAGGCTTATTGAGAATGAGGATGTCCTCGTCTTCGTAGACGATGTCCAAGGGGATGTCTTCGCCTTGCAGATTGGTCTCTTTGGCATCGGGTTCTTCGACGCGGATCTCGTCATCCAGTTCGCAGGGGTAATGGGCTTTCTCGGCTTTTCCGTTGACGAAAACCTTGCCTTCTTTGATTAAGGCGGTGGCTTTGCTGCGGCTTAACGTGCATCCTAAAGCGAACACCGCTTCGTCGAGGCGCTTGCCAACAAGGTTTTCCTCAATGCGAAACCGTTTCATTCAGCCTCTTCCTTCTTGGTTTCTTCTTCGGGTTCTTCGGCGGGTTCCTCTTCAGATTCCGCCTCTTTTTCTTCGGTAGGAGCGGGCTTTTCCGAAGGGATTTGCGCGGGCGCGGATTCTAAGCGCGGGTCTTTGGATAAGCCGCTCTTCCTGGCATCGGAAATCATCTCGACGATCAAGATGACGAGCAAGATGACGATACCGATGGTCAAGCAGGCGTCGGCGAAGTTGAAGGTCGCGAATGGGTTGACGAAATTCACGGGCGAATTCGGACCGCCGCCAAGATAGAATTGGAAGAAGTCGATGACGCCATTGAAGCCGGTCGTGGCCTCCCAATAGAAGGCGCGGTCGATGAGGTTTCCTACCGCACCGGCGGCAAGAAGCATCGCCGTCAGACGTTCCCAGAAACGGAACTTGTGGTCATGGGTGATCCAATAGAAATAGATGGCCACCGACATGACGATGGAGATCATGATGTTGAGGGCTCTGCCTCCTACGCCCCAGTTGGAGCCTAGGGAGAAGGCGATCGCGGTGTTATAGGATTTGGTGATGTAAAAGAAATTGGGGATGACGGTGATGGGTTGCCCTTCAACGGTATTGAGCTCCACCGCCCATTTCGTCAGCAAGTCGGCAAGGATCAGCAAAACGGAGATGCCGAGGAAGATGAATAGCCTCTTGCTCCATTTGGGTTTCCACCAGGGGGTTTTGCTCATTGCAGTTCCTCCAGCGCTTTGGCGCATCTAGGGCAGACGCAATGTTCCCCATGGGGAACAAGGGACTTGACGCGGAAACGGCAACGCGGGCAAAGCTCGCCAGAAGACAAACTCACTTCGGCAGCGTCTTCTTCGCCCTTCTTGAGGTCGACGGAAGCCACGATGAAGATCTTGGCGCGCTGCTCTTCGGAAAGGGAGGAAAGATGGTCGAACAAGGTCGGGTCTTTCACGGTCAAAACCAAGGCCGCATCGGAAGAACGGCCGAACGTTCCTTGCGCGCGTGCGCGTTCCAATTCTTTAAGGGCGACGTCGCGGAGGGCTTTGAAGGTCGCGAATTCGTCGAGCAGCGCTTCGTCGGCGCCTTTGCTCTCCGGCATGTCTTCAAGCTGCGGCGAAGTCTTCTTCGCGTCGGGGAGATAGTGATAGACCTCTTCCATCGTGAAGGGGAGGATCGGGTTAAGCAGCAGGCAAAGCTTCCACGCCAGTTCATGGATGACGTGGACGATGGCTTTCCTTCTGAGAGAGCTTAAGGGGTCGCAATAGAGGATATCCTTCGCGTAATCGAGGTAGAAGGCGCTCAGGTCGCCCGACATGAAGAGGGTGATTTTGTCCACCACCGCGCGGAAATCGTAACGGGCATAAGCGTCGTTAGCGCTTTTCACCACCTCTTCGAGTCGGTTGAGGATATAGGTATCGATGAGCGTGGGTTCGCCCTTATCGCCATCATAGCCGCCGAGGTTGCCGAGCAGGAACTTGAAGGTGTTGCGGATCTTGCGGTAGTTGTCGGCGCTGGTCTGAATGGTGGTCTGACCGAGTTTGGCGTCGGCTTGATAATCGACGGACCCCGCCCAAAGGCGAAGGATGTCCGCGCCGAATTCGGAGATGATTTTGTTGGGGTCGATGCCATTGCCAGAGGACTTGGACATCTT
>JBGUWA010000241.1:0-1601 GCA_045220635.1 Candidatus Alloenteromonas sp.
GCGTCTTTGCCGGCGAGCTCGGCGACGTATTGGGTCGGGAAGGTGACCTTGACTTCACGGGATTCGCCCGCCTTGACGCCGACGAGGGCATCTTCGAAGCCAGGGATGAACGAATTGGAGCCAAGTTCGAGGCTGTAGTTGTCGGCTTTGCCGCCTTCGAAGGCGACGCCGTCGATGAAGCCTTCGAAGTCGAGGACGAGGGTATCGCCTAACTTCGCGGGATTCTCGGTGACGACGAGGTCGGCGTTGTTCTCCAAGAGTTTGGTGATGGATTCGGAGACCTCTTCATCGGTGACGGAGGGGACTTTGCGTTCCGCTTTAAGGCCTTTGTATTCGCCAAGGGTGACGTCCGGCATGGTGATGACGGTGAACTTGAGTTCGAGTTCCTTGTCGCTGACTTTGGTGACGTCGACTTCGGGGCGATGGAGCGGGCGGATCTTGGTTTCTTGGAGGGCCTGCTCAAAGGCGGGGTTGAGGATGTCGTTGAGCGCATCGTTGAGAACCTGCGAGGGATCAACGTGGCTGCGGATCATCGCAATGGGGGCTTTGCCCGGGCGGAAGCCAGGCAAGGAAACCTTGGCGGCAAGGCGGGTAAAGGCCTTGTCCTGAGCCTTCTTCCACGCGGCTTCGTCGACGACGACGTCGAGTTGGAATTTGCTCTTGTCGAGTTTGGTGAGAGTGTTTTTCATAATGTTACCTTCAATAAAGCAAGAGATATCATACGCTATCTAAAGATAGGTGCAAACAATTTAGCCATTCTTTAGCCAAGAAGCGGCGGGTTTTCGGCAATGGTTTGTCCAATGCGGTCTTTCCACTCCTTCGCTTTGCCCGCCACGACCTGCGCGCCTTGGCCTAGGTATTCCCGCCCGAGGGCGAATAACCCGGCGGCGAAGTCCTCCGCCTCTTCAGGGAGGAAGGCGCGTTTGGGATAAAGGATCAGGCAATAGAGGTCGAGGAGCTCTCCGGCGACTTCAAGAAGGCTGGCGTCAGGGCAAGATTCGATCTTCTTACGTACTTCCCTATATTCTGGAAGGGCGTAGGGAGAACCAAGGCGATTGGGCACCACGCGATAGCTCTTTCCCCGCTTGACGAAGGTGACTTCCTGCGCCGATCCTTTCGCGGAAAGAAGCATCAACGCATACGTCTTGACGTCGTCGTGATGGGGTCCGACGAGGAGTTCTTCGACGAGCTGTCGATAATCCTCGAGTTCCCCCACTTTCTGCAGGGCGTTCAAGGTGGAAAGCAACATGAGGTCGTCGCTAGGCGAGGCGAGGTTCTGGAGGAGTTCCTCGAGGTCTTTGCGCGGAGCCACCGTCGCGTAACGGGTCGCGGCGATCGTGGAGGGAAGGGTCCGTAGCACTTCTTCGACCTCTTGCCGCACATAGGGCAAGGATTCGAAGTAGATGCGGTCTTGCTCGGCCTGGTCGAACTGTTTCAAGATGAAGCGTGTCTCGAAGTTCGCCTTCAAGGTCAACAAGGGATCTTCCGCATAGAGTTCGTCGCGATGGCGAACGAGGGTGTCCATCGCTTCCTCCCCTTTGCCTAACGCCAAAAGAGCGGAAACGCGGAAAAACAGTTCCCGTGGGGTTAATTTCTCCTCG
>JBGUWA010000242.1:0-1692 GCA_045220635.1 Candidatus Alloenteromonas sp.
CGCCCGGCCTGTTCGGTGCAATAATCGTAGAAGTCGCGGAGCCAGGCGATGTTCTTCGCGTCGTCGGCGCTGCTCATGCCACCCGAATTGAAAAGCCACTTGACCGCGTCGAGGCGATAGCCGTCTAAGCCATAGTTGACGAGCCAGTACTTGCCGATGTTTTTAAGTTCGGCGGAGATTTCGCTGTTATAGAGGTTGAAGTCCTTCATGCCATCGAAGGCGGGGTCGTTGGTGAACCAAGTGGGATGCTGGGTTACCCAAGGATGGCTATAGGAGCAGTGGTTCAAGACGAGGTCGAGGATGACTTTGATGCCGGCCTTGTGGCATTCCTCGACGAGCTTATTCAAGTCATAGGTGACCTCATCGACGGTGACGACATAGTCGGGGTTCACCGCGTAATAGTCGAGGATGTCGTATCCATGGTAGCTCCCGGCTTTTTGGATCGGGGAGAGCCATAAGCCGCCGATGCCAAGCTTTTTGAGGTAATCGAGGTGATCGACGATGCCTTTGAAGTCGCCGATGCCATCGCCATCGCCATCGGCGAAGGAATATACGAGCAACTGATAGTACGTGCCGTTTTTGCTGGAGGCGATGTTGGATTGGCCACCGTCATCGGACAAGGATTCGGACAAGGTATGCCAGGTTCCTTGGGATTTCTCCTCGTAGCCGGCGGAGTAATTGAAGAGGGTGAAGCAATTATCGCCATATTCGTCGATCTTTAAGTCGGCGGTTTGGTGGGTGACGTTGTCCCAGTCGTTGGCGGCTTTGTTCAAAGAGCAGAAGATGATGTCCTCATAGCCTTCGGGCGGGGTAACCGAGTAGAGTCCATTGCTGACGGAAGATAAGTCGACCCATTTCGCGCTTTTGCCATTGGCGAAGAAATAGGCGGCGTAGTGGTGGGCGCTCGCCCATTGCGAATTGATGCGCAGATACACCGTCGAGGCTTTTTCCGCGGCAACCTCAATGCCGGGTTTAAGCTGCGACGTCAATGAGACGGAAAAAAGCGAAAGCGAAACCGCGAATGCGGATAGAAAACCGAGTCGTTTTGTATGCATGGTGTTCCCCCAAATAGAGTTGGTCGTCTTCCATCATTACAACAGAAGGAGGCGTTTCCACAAGGACGAATTCGAGGTGACTGGGATATCCTCAAAACCAACCCTGTTTTTGATGGTTTTCCTAGACATATGCATGTGCGTTTTCCATGCGCTTTCTTACGCGTTTTTTCGGCATCACGTCGGGAAAGGGGTTACAAAGCCTTCTCTTATGAACTCTTCAAGTGTACAATTGCCGCGGATTTCATCCATCCAACCAAATTCACAAAGGAGAAAAACAGATGAAAGTCAGACAATATATCCTCCCCTTGCTCGCCCTTGCCGCGCTTGCTTCCTGCGGTGGTAACTCTTCCCCCGCCGATACCAGCCACCCCACTGGTCTTTCCACCCCCGAGGCTTCCTCCCAAGCCAGCCTTCCGAGCTTTGAGTCCTTCACCCTCAGCCAGCTCCACGACGCCCGCGTCGCCAAAACCTTGCTCTCCCTTAATCGGAAGGCCGTTGCCGTCAAAGGCAAAGTCACCTTCGCCAAACACTTCGGAGAAGATGATGGCCTCTTGGTCATCCAAAGCGGCAAATTTGCCCTCGAAGTCGCTTATCCTTCCGAGTTCAACGTCAACGTCGGCGACTCGGTCGAAGCCAA
>JBGUWA010000243.1:0-5890 GCA_045220635.1 Candidatus Alloenteromonas sp.
CTACGACATCAAGGACTCCTTGTTCAACAACACGACCGTCAATTCCATGTCTTGGGACGATGACGACGATCGCGTTAGGGAAGAAGAATACGTCTACTTGATCTTGCCTTTTAAAACCGAGCTTAAGATCGAGTCGCTCGCGCTCTACTTCTATGGCGAGGAAAACGCCACCATGGAGATGAGCTTCTTCTACTTCGAAAACGAAGACGCCGCGCCCAAGAGCATTCGTTATCTCACCTCCCCAGCCCCAGAACCCGTCTATGACGAGGATGGCAACCCCACCGGCGAGGAAGATCCTTCCTATGACGACCCCGCGGTCGAAACGGCGGTGTTGACGGCCACGATCAGTCTCACCAGCAAGTCCTGGACGAGCATCGTCTTCGGGAACTTCCAGCAAGAAGGCTACGAAGACGCGTACCTTCATACGGCGGACGATGGCCTACTTTACCTTAGGGTAGAAAACAATTCCGGATGGAACGTGGATCGCTTGGACCCCGTTTCCTATTCCTTCATTAACCTATTGATCCGAGCGATCTAGAAAGGAGGCAGCGATATGTTCGGTATGTTTGACTGGATATGGAATTTGCTTTATGGCATTTCCAAATCGATGTTCTCGATTATCGACAATCTGATGTCTTGCGCGAATATGCTTTGTGGCATCGTGCCAATTAAGTACGCCGGAAAGGAAACGGACTTCGTTTCGTTCCTGATCCGTAACGATAACATAATCTATGGCTTTATTGGCGCGGTAGGGGTCGCCATCTTCTTGGTGGTCTTCTTCGCCGTCTTCGCCATTTTGCGCACCATCGCTTCGGAAAAAAGCGACAAAACGCCCGCTCAGATCTTCGTCAACGTGGGCAAAACCCTGTTGATGTTCATCTTCATCCCCGCGGCGATGATCTTGCTCATCTACTTCACGAACATCATCATGCAGGTCCTCTATAACGCGACGACGGGCGGATCCAACAAAGGCATTGGCACCTTCCTAGCGGGCGCGTTTGGCCAAAACGCCCTCAAAGGCGGGGTCCCGTCGGATTTCTACCTCAATCCGGACTTCGACTACACCTCCACGAGCCAGATGCGAAACTACGTCAACCTCGACGATTACGACTTCTTCTTCTCGTGGCTGGCTTCGATCGTCATCATCATTTGCCTCGGCTCGGCGTTGCTCATGTTCGTCGACCGCGCCATCTCGATCGTCATCTTGTTCATCTTCTCCCCCATCTCCTTATCCACGAGCGTCCTCGACGATGGGGCAAGGTTCAAGCTCTGGCGCGACCAATTCATCGTCAAATTCCTCACCGGCTACGGGTGTATCATCGCGATTAACATATACGCGTTGATCATCGCGGCCATCACCAAGGACAGCCTCCAGTTCTTCGACAGCAAGATCCTCAACAACTTCATGAAGATCCTCATCATCGTCGGCGGCGGCGTCTCCATGCAGCGCGTCATGGCCTTGGTGGGCAACCTCATCAGCGCCGGCGCGGGTTCCAACGAACTCCGCGACAACGCGATCGCGACCGCTGGCTTCCGTCGCGCCATGGGCGCTGGCGTCTCCGCGGTGACCGCTCCCTTCCGCGCGACTCGCAGCGCCGTCAACTTCGTCCGCGACTCCGCCAACACCGGTTTTGGCACGACCGTCGGCCGTCGCCTTGGTTTCAAGACCTCCCGCGACTACGCCCTTGAAAGCGCCAAACTCGGTCCTGGCGGCAAACCTGGCAGCGGTGCGGGCAACAACAAAAAAGACGGTGGCAATCCCGGTGGTGGGAGCAACGTCAAAAACGCCATCCTCGGCGGCGCCAATCCTGGCGGCAACGCCCGGAATAACGGCGGCCTAGGTGGCGGCAACAACCCCGGCGGCAACGGCGGTGGCGGCGGCAACCACAATAACGCGGGCGGCGCTGGCAACAACATGGTCAACAACGCCATCAACAACGCCCTCCACAACAAGAATCCAGGGGGTAACAAGAAATGAGAATCATCCCCAAGACCACAAAGGTCAAAGTCCAGTTCTTCAAAAACATCTCGGTTCCCGACATCATCATCGCCTTGGCCTTGCTTGGCTTAGTCGTCTTGGCGTTGCTCACCAACCTCGGCTACGCGCGTTTCATCCTCGCCGCCGTGGTGTTGATCATCGGCATTGGCCTCTTCATCCCCTTCGAAGGCGAACGCTTCTACCTCTTCATCGCCCGTTCCGTGAAATACGTCTTCGCGGTGAAGAAATACTCCAAAAACAACGGCAAAACCCAGACGAATATCGATTCGTTCATGCCCTTTAAGGACATCGATGGCGAGTTCATCGTCTATAAGGATTACTACGCCGGCGTCCTGCAGGTCGACCCGCGCGAATTCTCGTTGCTCTCCGAGTTCCGTCAGGACCAGATGATCGACGAGCACTTCGGCAAGATCATCCGCGAGGTCGCCAACCGTACCCGCGCTTCCATCGTCAAGATCGACCGCAAGCTCAACTTCGAGTCCTACATCAAAGACGAGGAACGCAAAAAAGACACCTTGTTCCACCTCTTCGAGCAGGGCGAGCTCACCAAAGAGGAGCTCGATTCCCGCACGAAGATGATCGATGACCGCATCCGTACCTACAAGGTCCTTACGGATGAGACTCCCGTCAAGAAACCCTTCTATTACTTGGTGATCTATGACGAGACCAAAGAGGTCATCTCCTCCATCTTAAACGACGCGATCTTGACCTTCCTCAACATCGGCATGACCTCGCATATCCTCAACCGCGAGGAGCTTGGCGTCTTCATGAAGTACAACTACACGTCCAAGTTCGAAGAGAAGGACGTCGAGATGCTTTCCCCCGAGGAATTCATGGCCTGGATCTATCCGCAGACGATCGAATTCAAGCCCCGTTCCACCATCGTCGATGGCGAGGAATGCTACATCTTCACCGTCAAGAACTTCCCCATCTCGGTCCTTAACGCTTGGGGTTATCGCATCTTCAATATCCCCAACACCAAAGTCGTCATGAATTTGGCGCCGTTTGAAAAAGGCAAAGCCATCCACATGATCGACCGTTCGGTGCAAGAGCTCGCCGCGCAATCCAACAATAGCTACCGCGCCTCAAGCATCATCGATAAGCAAACCCACATCGATACCTTAATCGAAGTGCTCCGCATGCTTTCTAACGACAACGAAACCCTCTTTGGCGTCAATCTGCACATCACCGTCTATCCGGGCGAAAACGCCCACAAAGACGCCCGACGCAGCGAGAAGAAACGCATCAAGCGCATCTTCTCCGAAGAAGGCTTCGAGATCGTCGATAACTATTTCTGCCAGAACTTGGCCCTCATCTCCACGAACATCTCGCGTCTCGACCTACAAATCCAGTTCCAGCGCGCCATCCATTCCAATTCCGTCGCCGCCGTCTTCCCCTTCGTCTTGTCCACGGTCATGGACGACACGGGATGCCTTCTTGGCACGGAAAACGATTACCCCGTCATCTTGGACTTCTTCAAGAGAGACTTCGAGCGCGTCAACTCCAACATGGTCGTCATCGGCAAGTCCGGCTCGGGCAAATCCTTCGCGACCAAAACGGTCTTGTCCCAGCTTTGCGCGGAAAACTGCAAGGTCTTCATCCTCGACCCCGAGAACGAATACCAGTTCTTGGCGCAGAACCTCGGCGGCAGGCTCATCGACGTCGGCACCGCCAGGGAAGGCCGCATCAATCCCTTCCACATCATCACGACCCTTGAGGGCGACGAGGAAGGCGAAGAATCGCAAGTCAACAACTTCGCGGTCCACCTGCAGTTCCTCGAGGAGTTCTTCAAGGTCGCTTTGGCGGGCATTAGCTCCGACGCCCTGGAGTACCTCAATAACCTCATCGTCGCGCTATATCGTAACAAAGGCATCACGTCCAAGACGGACTTCGCCTCGTTGGAACCCAAGGATTATCCGACTTTCGACGAGCTATATGCCTTGATCGAAAGCAAACTTGGAGAAGCTACGGTCGACTACGACGTGACGCAGCTGCGCATCTTGTCCAACTACATCTCCAAGTTCGCCGGCGAAGGAAGAAACGCCAACCTCTGGAATGGCGAATCCACGTTGACCGTGAAGGAAAACTTCACCGTCTTCAACTTCCAAAGCCTTCTCTCCAACAAAAACGGCACGATCGCCAACGCGCAGATGCTGCTCGTGTTGAAGTGGCTCGATAACGAAATCATCAAAAACCGCGACTTCAACCTCAAGCACAACACCAACCGCAAGATCGTCGTCGCCATCGACGAAGCCCACGTCTTCATCGATCCGAAGTACCCGGTCGCCTTGGACTTCATGTATCAGCTCGCCAAACGTATCCGTAAGTACAACGGCATGCAGATCGTCATCACCCAGAACATCAAGGACTTCGTCGGCAGCGAGGACATCGTCCGTAAATCCACCGCGATCATCAACGCTTGCCAGTATTCCTTCATCTTCTCCTTGTCGCCAAACGACATGGACGACCTCTGCACCCTCTACGACAAAGCGGGTCAGATCAACGAAGTCGAGCAAGACCAGATCGTCAATAACCCCAGGGGCAATGCCTTCATCATCACCTCGCCCACCAACCGTACGAACATCTCCGTCGTGGCCTCGCCGGTCATGCGTCAGATGTTTGGCGAGAAGTAAACCCAAAGGTATCGCATACCGAAAACCTAGGGGCAGTAGCAAACTTCAGGCCGCGATTCGCGGCGGAAATCATTGCTTCTGCTCCTTTTTTTCGCTTTCGATAAGAAGATGGGTTTGGATGAAGATGCACATCGAACCCTAGCTTCAACGAAGCGCGCGTCGATCGAGAAAGAAGCCATCCAATAAGCCAATTCTGCCTGGATTTTTTAGAAAATACATCCGATTTGCGGAGTTTTCATAAGAAAAAGGAACCCAGCGTTTTGCGCGGGTTCCTAGTAGCGGTGCTCTCGAAATGGGCTCTGACTTAGTTGATCGGGGCGATGTTCAGGTAATAGGCGTAGGCGCCGCCGCCATACTGATAATCGCCGCTGGCGGTCCATTTCAGATCGCCTTCGCCGAAGATGTGGCCACCCGCCCACCAATAGAGATGCCCGGCGGCGAAATAGTCATTGCCGGGCCCGGTCATGACCACCACGAGGCCATCATAGATCTGGCCTTCGTTTTTAAAGCTATACGCCTTGCCCTTGATGGCGTTTTGGTCCAAGACGTCCTCGAGGTCGCTCGGCCATTTCTTGTCGCCGTTCCAATCTAACGGCTCTGGGACGGAAAGAGCCGAGACTTCATCTTCATCCCAGATGTTGCCATGGATCTCCAAAGCGATGCCTTTGACGTGCCCGACGAGGTTCTTCGGGATGATGCCGATGGAGGCGAAATACTCGTCGAATCGGTAATTGGTATGCTTCACCTGGTTGAGCACTTTGGACTTCAGGTTCATGAAGCGGACGTCGGCCTCACTGATGCTGCGGAACTCGCCTAAGCCAGGGCCATTGGGATCGGAGATGTTGTTGACGACGATCTTGGACCAGTTGTTGTCATCGTCGTCATAATCCCTGAAGTAGTAGACGGCGTATTGGTTGACTTTGGCCGAAACGTAGGTCGCGGCGGCATAGCAATAGACGTTGCCGTCTTTGTCGTTATTGTGGAAGAAGCGCTCGGAGGAAAGCTCGGCGGCGACTTTGTCGCGCATGTCCTCGTCGGCTTGGTCATCGACGAGGGTGCCGGTATTGATGGCGGTGACGTAGCGCGCGATGGAACTCGCCGCATGGTAGGTGGTCGTGAGCTTGATGAGGGCGAGGTTCATCTCGGGTTCGACCTCAAAGCCGAAGTTATAGACGGATTCGAGCATGATCTCGCAGGCGTCGAGGGGCTTGATGGCGCTTGAAAGCTGGGTTCCGGTGAGGGCGTGGCAGAAGTTATT
>JBGUWA010000244.1:0-4649 GCA_045220635.1 Candidatus Alloenteromonas sp.
GGAGTAAGTGGGTTGCGGAGTGGTTGGCGGCGGTAAGGGCGCGCTTTCTGCCATCGACTTTGGCCTCGACTTCATCCCCTACTTTCAACGTGCCATATTCGACTTCGACGTGATGGAGATGTTGTCCTGCCGGAGCTTTGCCGACATCGCTGATGCGGGCGGAGAAGCTACCATTGGTCAAGGTGCCTTTATCGGCGACTTGGCCACCGGATTCGGCATAGAAGGGCGTTTCGTCCAACGCAACGTCGCCTTCTTCTTCGAGTTGGTCCACCGCGACGCCATCGACGAATAAGCCGATGACTTTGGCGCGCAAGCTAAGCGTTTCGTAATGGAAATTCGAAGGCGTCTTGAATTCCAAGAGGTCTTTGGATTGTTTATGAAAGGATTGGATGCTTCCCCTAGCGGCCCTGGCGCGTTCTTTTTGTTCGGCCATGAGGACGTTGAAACCTTCTTCGTCGACCTTGATGCCTTTGGAGGCGCAGATCTCTTTGGTGAGGTCTAGCGGGAAACCAAAGGTGTCATAAAGCTTGAAGGCGTCTTCGCCAGAAAGGGAATCCTTGCCGGCGATCATGGTTTCGAGGGTCTCTTCGCCACTGACCAAGGCGCGAAGGAACTTCTCTTCCTCGGACTGGATCATCTTGGCGACGAGTTCGACGTTGCCTTGAATCTCGGGGTAGAAATTCTTGTTGAGCTCGGCGACGATCGGCACAAGCGTGTACATGAAAGGTTTCTCGATGCCAAGGACCCGACCATAACGCGAGGCGCGGCGGAGCAAGCGACGGAGGACGTAACCCCTACCCTCGTTGCTGAAATAGGCGCCATCGCTAAGGGCGAAGGTAAGCGAACGGGCGTGATCGGCGATGACGCGATACGCCATAAGGTTCTCGCCTTCATAGGGTTTGCCACAAAGGGCTTTCGTGGCCTCGATTAACGGGTAGAACAAGTCGGTCTCGAAGTTCGTTTCGGTGCCTTGGAGAATGCAAGCGATACGTTCCAAACCCGAGCCGGTATCGATGTTTTTCGAGGGAAGCTCCTTGTAGTCTTTCCTGGCGACGCCTGCGACGGAGTTAAACTGCGAGAACACGATGTTCCAGATTTCGATGTAACGGTCGTTTTCGATGTCAAGACGAAGCAAATCCACGCCTTTCCCCTCCGGGTCATAGGCGGGGCCGCGGTCATAGAACATCTCGGTGTCGGGGCCGCAAGGGCCTTCGCCGATCTCCCAGAAGTTGGATTCCATCGGAATCATGTGATCGGGCGCCATGCCGCATTTGATCCAAAGCTCCAAGGTGGCTTTATCATCGGGTTGATAGGTGATGTAAAGCTTGTCCTTATCTAAGCCAAAGCCAACGCTGTCGCTGGTGAGAAGCTCAAAGGCCCAGGGAATGACCTCGGCGCGGAAATAATCGCCGATCGAGAAGTTCCCAAGCATCTCGAAGAAGGTATGGTGACGGGCCGTATGGCCAACGTTTTCGATGTCGTTGGTGCGGATGCACTTCTGCACGTTGACGATGCGACGGGATGGCGGAATCAAGCTGCCATCGAAGTATTTCTTTAAACCGGTGACGCCGGCGTTGACCCAAAGCAAGGACTTGTCGCCTTGGGGAACGAGGTTGACGCCCGGGATATAGGCATGGCCTTTGCTCCTAAAGAACTCAATCCACACGTTGCGGATTTCTTCTCCGGTAAGTTTTCTCATTGTGATAGCCTCCAAAAAATAAAACGCCCCTTGACGAAGGAACGCCTAGCGTGAGGCGCGGTACCATCCTTCTTCACCTTGTGGTGCGCTTGCTTTCTCGCTTAACGCGCGAGGACGGCGGCATTACCCGCTTAAGGGGGAGTGGCAAGTTCCCGATGGACATATCTTATGCCTACGCGTGCGAAATGGGTAGCGAAATCGCTAATCGGAAAGCAAACAACGCAGAAGCTCTAAGGGTGGATTCTCAAACAAACAAGTCCGAGCGAGATCCGGTACGAAATAAAAACAGCTCCAATTCTTCGTCATCGACGCAATAGACCAGCAGCCAATCGGGCTTAACGTGGCATTCGCGAAAATCATGGTAATCCCCCGTCAAAGCATGGTCGTGGTATTTGGGATCAAGCGTTTCTTGATTCGCGAGTTTGATAACGACTTCTTCGAGCAACGATAAATCTAGCCCTCTCTTTTTGGCAAGACGAAGGTCTTTAAGAAAACGATTCGAACGAACGATGGTCAGCATTATACTTCACCCAAAATATCACCAAAGGAGGAATACCGTTTGTATTTCTCTTTGTCTTTTTTCATCTCGTCGTATTCGCTTAACGCGGCTTTAGTCGTCGCGTTGGGGATTTCCAAACGAATTTCGAAAGGAATTCTTTGCTCGCGAACGGATTGCTGCAGAAAAAGGGAAATCGCCGTGGACAAATCCAACCCAAATTGAGCGAACAGCGCAATAGAATTCTCTTTTAGCTTCGGATCGATCGAAATATTCGTACTAACTTTTCCCATAATATATTCCTCTGAAAAAATATTACTACGTTATGCGCATGTTATCAACATACCATAAACATAGTATTGACATTTTTTCTTCGGGTCGATTCCGTAGAAAAAAACTCGCCGCAGACAAGCTAGGCTTAAACTGGCGATATGGATAAAGGATTAGCGTTGTACCGCGATGAGGGGAGAACGAAATCTTATTTTGTTACTTTCGTAATTAGAAAGGAATCCGACGTCAATCAACCCTTACGCCATCGCGATACGTCTCTTCGATGATGCCCCCGCCAAGGAGCATATCGCCGACATATATCGCCGCGATTTGACCGGGTGTGACGGCTTCGACGGGATGAACGTAAGTCAACGTGGCCCACCCGTCTTCCTCTAGATGGAGATAGCACGGTTGATCGAGTTGACGGTAACGGAACTTGACCCCCACTACGGTGTCTTCGCTTGGGGGATCCCCTTGCAGGTTAAGATGGGAAATACGGCATGACGTCGAAGAAAGCAGGACGCGGTCTTTGAGTTGGCACACGTAAAGGATGTTGTTCGGCACGTCTTTCTTGACGACGAAATAGCCGCCCTCTTCTTCGCCTTTGATGCCTCCGATGCCAAGGCCTTTATGCTGCCCAATCGTATAGAAATAGACGCCCGAATGGGTACCGATTTCCCTGCCCTGCGGCAATAAGATGACCTTGCCGGGTTTCGCGGGCATGTAGTTTTGAAGGAACTCCTTGAAATGACGCTCGCCAATGAAGCAAACCCCCGTGGAGTCTTTCTTATCCATGACGGAAGATAGCCCAAGCTCATGCGCCAAACGACGGACTTCGGTTTTGGGAAGATCGCCTAAAGGGAACAAGCAAGAAGCGACTTGCTCTTTGGAGATTTGGCAAAGGAAATAGGTTTGGTCTTTGCCTTTGTCTTCGGCCTTGAATAGTCGTGGATTCCCTCGCTCATCCGCCCCAAGTTTCGCGTAATGCCCCATGGCGATTTTCTCGAAGCCTTGGGATTTGGCGAACTCGTAAAAATGGTCGAACTTGATGTATTTATTGCAGAAAACGTCGGGGTTTGGCGTGCGGCCGCGTTCATATTCGGATAGGAAGAAAGAGAACACGTCATCCCAATACTCCTTCACGAAGTCGGCGCGTAGCAACGGGATATCAAGTTTCTTGGCCACTTCCACCGCGTCATAGTAGTCGGTTTCCTGCGGGCATTGCGGCGCGTTGACGGTCGGATTGCCCAAATAATCGCCATTGGCGAGGGCGTCCCAGTTGCGCATGAAGCCGCCGGCGACCTCATAGCCATCCTTCTTAAGCAAATAGGCGGCGACGGCCGAATCGACCCCACCGCTTAAGCCGATCATCACCTTCATGCGAATAGCTCCTTGGAGTCGAGGATGAGGGTGAAGGGGCCATCGTTGACAAGACCTACTTTCATGTCGGCGTGGAACACTCCAGACTGCGCGGAAGGCACAATCGTCTTAAGGTAAGAGAAGAACTCTTCGTAAAGATTCTTGGCGACGTCTTTGTTCATGCAATGGGTGAAACTTGGACGGTTTCCTTCCTTCACGGAAGCGTATAAAGTGAACTGCGAAACGCTTAAAATACTGCCGTTAACGTCGGCGAGAGAACGATTGGTTTTGCCCGTCTCGTCAGGGAAAACGCGGAGCTTGCATACTTTCTCCGCCATTTTCTTGGCGATGCTTAAATCATCGCCTTCCGTGAAGCTGACCAAAAGCAAATACCCCTTATCGATCTGGGCGACTTTCTCTCCGTCGATGGTGACGGAAGCTTCGGTGACGACTTGCAAAACGATGCGCATAACTTACTTGATGTATTCGTGGACGATAGGCGGAACTTGGACGACGACGTCATCGAGTTCGAAGGCGCTTTCGACGTCGCGGAAGACGTCATCCACGTTGTCTTTGTTCGTGTGGCAATAGCAAAGGATATCGCCTTTCTCGACGCGATCCCCTACCTTCTTGCAAAGGAGGATGCCCGCGGACATATCGATGGTGTCATCCATCTTCTCGCGACCCGCGCCAAGCTTCATCGCGGAGACGCCGATGGTCATGGAGTCAATGCGACGAACATAGCCTTCGTTCATCGAATAGATGGGAACGATTCTCTTCGCTAACGGGAACTTCTCGGGGTGGAGGATATAGGATTCATCGCCG
>JBGUWA010000245.1:0-5990 GCA_045220635.1 Candidatus Alloenteromonas sp.
CAACAACGCGGATATCTATCAACACGAGTCCATTTTGCCGGATCAGACTTCCCGCAATTACAACTATTCGTATTCCCGCATCGAAGATCCGACCAAGACCACCGAAGAGCAAACCATACGAAACGACGAGTTCTCTGCGCTAAGCAACCGTTATTTCGCTGGCCTTGGCGAGTATTACCGCAGCCTTTCTCGCCCCTCCGCCCACCCCGCGCCAGACGATTTCATCGAATCTTTCGATTTGCTTTGGCAACAGGCAAAGGCCTACGTCAAGCAAGCCGCGGGAGAAGGCAATGACGAGGCGATTGAAGAGGCCGTCATCGCGTGGAGAAGCTTGGATGTGTGGCGTCGTCGTTCATCCATGGAAGCCCAACTCTCCGGCGCGCGCTTTTATGCCGAGCTCAAGGCTTGGGAACCGCGCCCAGACGAAAAGATGGAGGAGCTTTTCTGCGATCTCGCTCGTTTGGAACATCAACGCTGGATGCGCCTTCACATCGCGGACGGCTGGTGCTATGGATCGAAGAAGAACCCCGTCACGCAAACCCATCCATCCATCTTGCCTTACGCCTTTATGCGTTGGAAGACGGGCATCTATGACTTGATGAACGTTTATTTGGGCATTGCCGGCGGCTGCTATGCGGAAGGCCGTTTGCCTGATGGCCCGGAAGAACTGGAACCGATGGCCAAACGCGCGGCGGAGCAAGCCTTAAGCAATTACTATAACGACGGAAACAAAATCGTCTGTTCCGATCTCGATCCGCTGGTTTGGAAATTCGTCCAAGCCGCCAAAGGCGCCGAGGTTTCGCGAAAGAAGAACCTTCGCATCCTCATCGCTTCCGATACGCCTTGCGCCGATCGAAACGTCGCGGCATTCGTTCTTTCGCTGCCGAAGCTCAAATTCGAGAACGATGTTTTCTCCGCCTCCACGATTCCCGAGCTTGGCAAGACGAGCTTCACGGTGGAATTCCAACAACTGGCCGCGGCAGAGACGAGCTTTGGTTCGTTCGCCCGTTATTCGGGGCTAGAGTCCGCGGGCGTAAAACGGATCGAAGAAGCCGATGCCCATAGCCAAATCGACGAGAGTTGGAACAAAGTCCTCGATGAACGGCCCGTATTCGTCCTTTCTTCCGATTCGCGTCAAAGCTCTTCCTTCATGCTCGGCCTCGCTCAGCAAAAGATGAAAGAGGACAAGCTCAAGGTCCTCGTTGTGTTGACCAACACGGAGGAGTTCGATTCGCTAATTGGCTCGGATTCCATCAAGGTCTTTAACTTCGCAAAATAAGCGTTATTGCCTCAATCGCGGAAAATGGTAGGGTTTTCATCCCCCATTTGTCCCAAAGTGGTGTATGCTTCCACGCATGGTCTTGAACTATTGGATGACTTTCACGGCCGCAGCAGGAAAAGCGGCCATTCCAATCGCGGTGTCCATCATTGGGACGATCGTCCTTTTCATCCTCGCTCGCGCTGCCATGGCCCTCTATCGTTCGGAAGACCTCATCGTGGCGGTGAAAAAACTTCAAGACTTGGATCCGCGCAGCGTTCGCTTGATCGTTTCCATGGAGAATCGTCGCAAGTCCATCAAGGAATTCCATTCCCTTTATTTGGCACGTAAAGGGAAAAACGGATTCGAGGCGGTTTCCGTCTTGGTGCGATTGCCGCTTGTTCGCATCGGGGGAGACTCTTTTGTCCGCCGCGACGAAAGTGGTGATTATTATCTTCGCGTCAAACCGAATTCTAAGTTCGAAGTCGTCCTGGAATATGAATTGCCCGAGGCGATGGACGTCGTCTATTTGCTTGCCACGGACGAGAAAGGACGTCGCCTCAGTGCTCGCTTGTTGCTAAGCCAAACGGGAACGCAGACGTTGGATTTCCGTCGCGAGAAGCGTTAAACCATAATCGAAAAGAGGAATCTGACCGTCTAGGCAGTAAAAATGCTTGGACGGATTTTTTGATAAAAACTTCGCAAAACCGCCATTGATTTCTTTTTGAAATATGTGCGGCGCAAATTCTTAAAGACGGTTTTCATTCGAGTGGTAAAATACTTTCATTATGGAACTGAAACTACGAGTACTTAACATTTTGCAAAAGAACGCGCGCCTGCCCGTTTCAGACATCGCGAAAATGACAAGCGCGGAGCCTGCCGAAGTCGAGAAGGCCATCGCGGATCTTGAGAAAGAACGCGCGATCGCGGGATATGCCGCCTTAGTGGATTGGTCTAAGGTCGCCGAACAAAAGGTCGCCGCCTTAATCGAGGTGAAAGTCGTTCCTCAGCGTGGCGTTGGCTTTGATATGATCGCTCTCCAGATCGCGCAGTTTGACGAAGTGGACAGCGTGGCTTTGATTTCCGGCGGCTTTGATTTCATGGTCGAAATCAACGGCAGGTCCATGAACGAGGTTTCTCAATTCGTTTTCGAAAAGCTTTCCGCTTTGGACGCCATTCAATCCACAGCGACTCATTTTGTCTTAAAGAAATATAAAGATCACGGAATCATGACAGGAGAAAAAGCGACGTCGGCACGTCGCAGCGTCGTTTTATGAGGGATTTCACTTCCGCGACAATTCGTACCGTTAAGCCCTCGGGCATTCGTAAGTTTTTCGATATCGCCTCGACGATGGAGGATTGCGTTTCCCTTGGTGTTGGCGAACCGGATTTCGACACGCCGTGGCATATCTCCGTCAAAGGCATGGAAGCCATTTCTTCCGGAAAGACTTTTTATACCGCGAATAACGGCCTTAAGGAACTCCGTCAGGAAATCGCGGATTGGAATAAGCGGAAATATGGTTTGGACTATACGGCAGACGAAGTTTTAGTCACCGTCGGCGGTTCGGAAGGCATCTATTGCGCGTTAGCCAGTTGCATCGAGCCCGGGGATGAAGTTCTCATCTTGGCTCCGAACTATGTTTGCTATGAACCCGACGTTTTGCTTTCCGGCGGCAAACCCGTAATCGTGAACTTGTCTGCGAAGAACGAGTTCCGTCTAACTCCGGAAGAGCTTCGCGCGGCGATCACGCCCAAAACGAAGATCCTTCTCATGAATTATCCCAACAACCCCACGGGGGCTATAATGCGCCGTGAGGACCTTGAGGCCATCGCTCCCGTTATCATCGAGCACGATTTGATGGTCGTCAGCGATGAGATTTATTCCGAACTTACCTATGGAAGCGAACACGCCGCCATCGCCGCGTTGCCGGGAATGAAAGAACGGACCGTCACCATTAACGGTTTCTCCAAAACCTATTCGATGACGGGGTGGCGTCTTGGCTATGCGCTTGCGCCAAAGGCCATCATGGACCAAATGAAGAAAGTTCACCAATTCTTGGTCATGTCTGCCCCAACGCCTTCTCAAATCGCGGGCATTGAGGCGATTCGCAACGGCGAAGAGGATATCCGCCGCATGCGCGAAGAATATGACGCGCGCCGTCACTACCTTTTGAATGAATATAAGCGCATTGGCCTTCCTTGTTTCGAAGCAAAAGGCGCTTTCTACCTTTTCCCATGCATCACCTCTTCGGGGCTTAGTTCCGATGAATTTGCGATGCGACTATTAAAGGAATATCGCGTCGTCGTCGTCCCCGGCACGGCGTTTGGTGAGTGTGGTGAAGGGTTTATTCGTACCTCCTACGCTTATTCCCTAGAGGATTTGAAAAAGGCCATTGGCCGTATTGAAAAGTTTTTGGAATCACTCCGCTAATCGCGGAAGAAAAGATCCCGAGAGAACACTTTGTCTTGGATGTCCGAGAGGTTTTCGTCAATGCGATTGGCAACGACCAAAGCGCATTGTTCCTTGAAATCAGCTAGAGATGGGCAGACATCAATGCCTTCGAATGTTGTGGTGGAGAGGCTAGGTTCATAAATCGCTAGGTCGAGACCCGTGTCCTTAAGCTTTGCGATTACGTCCAAAACCGCAGACTGACGGAAATTGTCCGCGCCCTTTTTCATCGCAAGACGGTAAATGCCAACTTTGCTTCCCGACGGAAGCGTTTTGGCTTTTTCCACGATTGCGGCGACGATTGCTTCTTTTCGCGTTTGGTTGCTTCCTACGATTGCTCCAATGAGGGTTTGGGGAATCGCTTCGAAGCCATGAAGGAGTTCTTTGGAATCTTTGGGCAAGCAATAACCGCCATAACCAAAGGAGGGGTTGTTGTAATCTTGGCCGATGCGGGGATCGTCGCAAACACCTGCAATGATATCTTCGGCGTTAAGGTCATGGAACATCGCATAGGTGTCGAGTTCATTGAAATAGGCCACCCTTAATGCGAGGTAAGTATTGGCGAATAACTTGATAGATTCCGCCTCTTCTAGGCCGGTGATACGAATGGTGCACTTTTCTTCATCGGAACAAATTAGAAGCAGATTTGCGAAGATTTCCGCATATTTTTCCGCGTTTTCATTGGTGTGTTCGAAGCCCACGACGATTCGCGATGGGTGGAGACAATCCTCATAGGCCTTGCTTTCCCTTAAGAACTCGGGGCTGAATAGGATCGCTTGGGCTGGAAAGCGTTTTTGCAGAAAAGAGGTATGGCCAACGGGCAAAGTCGATTTGATGACAATGCAATCCGCGATTCCAAGGCGGGTCAAGTCGGAAACGACGTCATCAACTTTCGAGGTATCGAATTGGTGGGTTTGCTCGTTGAAGTCTGTAGGCACGCAAACGAGGGCAAAATCAAAATGGCCATCGCCGCGGCTTAGCGATCCTTGGATGGGATGAATGCCTTTGGAGGCAAGCGCATCTGCTTTTTCTTGCTGGACATCTTGCACAAAGGTTTCGTGCTTTCGCGAGCAAAGCAAAGACAAGGCCTGACCAACGTAACCGACGCCAACGACGAGAATTCGCATAGCAAGATTATCCTTCATCGCGGAGAAAAATAAAACGGCAAGCCGATTTGGGCGCGTATGTGTATACTTATGAGGTCACAAAGGAGGAATGCCTTCATGAAAATTTGCTTTGTATTCGCCATGCAAGCCGAAGCAGAGTTTCTTTTTTCTCAATCCACGATCCTTGAGAAACGCGAAGCGGGTTATGCCATCATCTGCCGTCTAGATTATCAAGGCAAAGAATTCTTTGCGTGCATTTCGGGTATCGGCAAAGTCTTGGCGGGATCTTCGATTGCCTCCTGCATGACGCTTTATCCCGAAATCGAGGCATTCGTGAATTTGGGTATCGGCGGTTCGCTTAATGCCGAACTTGCCCCCGTGATGTCGGTCGTTCTCTCCAAAAGGCTAATTCAGCATGACGTCGATACGACGAGTTTCGGCGATCCATATGGATATTTGTCCAGCCAGAAAATCGATTATATTCCCGGTAACGAAAGACTCATCGGATCGCTCTCCGAAGTTTGCGAAGACATGAGGCTTCGACATTGTTTGGGCACGATCGCCTCCGGTGACCAGTTCATCGTTGATGAAGAAGTAAAGAAAATCATCATTTCGCGCTTCGATGCCCTGACTGTCGATATGGAAGCGGCCGCTTTTGCTCAAATCGCCTATGGATTCGGCAAACCGTTCGTCGCCGTCCGTGTCGTTTCCGATGCCGTGGATCATCAAAATGAGTATCTCAAATACAAGCCCATCGCCGGGAAGTTGGCTTCTGAAATCGGCTTGGAGCTCGTAAAGAATATTGGATAGAGGAATAACGCATGAAAGCATACATTACCGGAATTGGTGGCGTGGTCGGTTCGGCCCTTGCGCCTTACTTGCTTGACCATGGATACGAAGTCGAAGGCTCTTACTTCATGCCGACGACCGATATTCGTGAACTCGACCCCAGGGCGAAGGCCTTCGAGCTCGATTTGCGCCAACACGAGAAAGTCGCGGACTATATTTGTTCCGCTTTGCCCGACGTGATTTACCATTTGGCCGCGCAGTCGCGCCCCGTTCCCTCTTGGGCCGACCCTTATTACACGATGGACGTGAACGTCGGAGGCACCGTCGCGATTCTCGAGGCCGTGAAGAAAGCGCGCAACGAGAACCCCGGTTATGATCCCAACGTCAT
>JBGUWA010000246.1:0-3995 GCA_045220635.1 Candidatus Alloenteromonas sp.
CGCCGAAAAGCGACCTTTCGTCCAAACTGTTCTGAAAAAGCGCGATGGCAGGCCGATTCCGTATCCTTTATTTGCTGGTATATCAAGGTTATTTTTCACTTTCTTGCTTCCTTTTATCCATCCCAAGTCTATACTTTGGGGAAAAGTGCAGGAGTGAGAGAACCATGGACTCAGAAAAAGCTCTTATCGTTAAGATCGCCATCGAAGGCGAGGACATTCATATCGGACCGAAGGAATTCGCGTTGAACGCTTTTGGTTCTACCCGTTACCGGATCGAGGAAGAGAATAATGGCCCGATCAGCGAATGGGTGCTTGACGCGGTGAATGATTGCGGAAAGGTTTCCTTAGAGATCCGTACGCACGATAGCCAAGGCAAGCGAGCGGAGATCATTGCCTTAAACGACCTTGGCTTAGGCGATGAGCTTTGCAACGAAGTCACGTTGGCAAAAGACGGCAAGAAGATCCCTCTTAAGGTCTGCATCCAAGTCAAAGCCTAACGCGCGCGTATATATCTAATAAATAGCTTATGGATAATGGCCACCTCATATCAGGTGGGGCTTTTGGTTATCTAACCTAGAACATTAGATTAAGGAACCAAGGTCGTGCCGGATTTTGATTTGGCAGAAATCATGGCCACCCCTCTTATTTTGAAAAAGATCCGCGATTTGCAGGCCTTATGAATGAAAAATTGTCTTCTTAATCCTCTTTTTTGGCCGCGGCGACAGCCTTCTTTAACGTATTCTGCAACAAGTAGACGATGATGGAACCAATCGCGTTTCCAACCATCGCGACAAGGACGGAGAACGTGGCGTTCCAACCATCGAACCCCGCGATGCGGATTTGCCCATAGGCGAAGTAGAAAGCGTTGGCGACGCTGTGATTGGCGCCAAGGAGCACCATCGTGGCAATGCTAAGGCAAACCATGATGAGCTTGGCGGGGTACGAAGGAAGAATTCGGAAACATTCCACGGCCAAATAGACGAAGACGCCCGCAAGCATCGCGCGGAGCAAGCAACCCCACCACGTGGCCTCGCCGCCATAGAGGAGTTTCGTATCCAAGGAAAGCGTCCAGTTGGGGAAGAGCAATCCCGCCAGATACCCCATCACCAAAGCGCCGACCATGTTGCCAATGGCCATGATGCAGACGTCGATGTTATAACGTTTGTCTTTTTCTAAGGCATAGCCGACTTTGCCGGTGAAGAGGTTGGCTTGCAAAATGCAAACGCACATCAACCCGAAAGAGAAGAACACGGCGCCCCAAATGGGTTGGCCCATGCTGCTTAACTGGAGGTTGGCGCCGCCGCCGATGGCGATGAGCGCCCCAGCCAAAATGCCAAGAAGGAAGGTGCGGAAGATGGATATCATGGGCATATCCTAAGCCTTCGTGGGCAGATTTCAAGGAAATATGGGCGCCTACGCGTATAATAGACGCATATGAAAAAGAAACACATTGGGTTTTGGATCGCCTTCCCTATCGGCGTCTTGCTTATTACCGCGCTTACGGTTTTCTATTTGGACCTAGCCAATGGTCAAACGGTTTTGTTGGTTCTCGCCCTTGCGAACATCGTGGCGTTAGTCGTGCTAAGCATTTTGTTCATCAACCGCCGCATGCGGATTCGTTTGCTCCCTTGGGCGGGCTTCATCTTGACTGCCTCGACCATCTTTACCTTCGCACCGAAAAGCGTTGCGGTTGAGCCTTTCCCCGCGGTGAATCACCCTAATCCCACCTACACCGGCGTGCTCCATCTAGAAGACGGGCAGATCCGAGGCGTCTATAACGAAGATAAATCCGTCGAAGTCTATGCGGGCATCCCCTATGCCGCGCCTCCGGTTGGGGAATATCGTTGGCAAGAACCTCATGACGTCCAACCTTGGGCGGGCATTCGTAACTGCGATACCTTCGCGCCGCGCAGCATGCAACCCGCGTCCAATCCGATTATGGATAGTTTGGTGGACATCTATGCCGAACGAAGCTGGCATCCGGATTTCACGTCCTATCCGAAGCAAAACATGTCGGAAGATTCCCTCTATCTCAACGTCTGGAAACCTTCGGGCAATCAAAGCAATCTTCCCGTTTTGGTCTATATCCATGGCGGTTCGCTCACCAACGGGTCGGGCGCAGGTTCGGACTATAATGGCGAATCCATGGCCAAACAGGGCGTCATCATGGTGACCATCCAATATCGTCTGGGCGTATTTGGCTATTTCGCGCATCCTGGATTAAAGGCCGAATCCGCGGCAAGGATGAATAATGTGGGCACGACCGGGAACTATGGTTTGCTCGACCAAGTCAAGGCCCTGGAATGGGTACATAACAATATCGCGACGTTTGGCGGTGACCCTGGTAACGTCACTATCGCTGGCGAATCGGCGGGAAGCAGCAGCGTCAGCGCCTTATGCGTGACGCCTTTGCTCCACGACAAAGGCTACTTCAAGAACGCGATCGGGGAATCAAGCTCCATAACCTCGGTCATGCCTCCTCATACGTACCGCAGCTACAAGAAAGCCGTCGAAGTGGGCGAGAAGATCATGAAAGAGCAGAATTGCACGTCCATCGATGCCTTGCGAAAAGTCCCTGCCGAGCAGCTCGTGGAAACGCAGTTCGCCAATTCCTCCATGACTCTGGATGGCTATGCCTTGAAGGAGTTGCCCATCGAGACCTATAAGGCCGGGGAGAATAACGAATTCGCGTTGCTTAATGGCTACAACATCCGCGAAGCCGATGCCTTCGTCGTGCCGCAGTACCTTTTCTCGCCGACCAACGAAAGCAACATCGAAGGACGCCTTCAAAGCGTCTTTGGCAAAGAAACCACGAAGAAAATCA
Organism: Candidatus Alloenteromonas sp.; assembly: GCA_045220635.1. GTDB lineage: Bacteria > Bacillota_I > Bacilli_A > RFN20 > CAG-826 > Alloenteromonas. Next base: position 2,825 of record JBGUWA010000246.1, read on the forward strand.
TGGATCTTTACGCGGACAAGATCAAAAAGGACGCCTTCGCGGCCTTCAACGAAATCTTCTCCGTCTATTGGTTCATCGAACCCCATCATAGCTGGAGCGAACTCGCAAGCGGCAACGGAGAACCCGTATATCGTTACCAATTCACGAAAGAAAACGGCTACTACGGTACCTACCATTCGGGCGAGATCATTTATTGCTATGGCAACATCGAACGTTCCCGTCATCGCTTCGCCTATAACGACGAAGATCTCGCCTTATCGAAGACGATGCTGACCTATTGGGCCAACTTCGCCAAAACGGGAAACCCCAATGGCGAAGACTTGGTGGAATGGTCTCCCTATAACGACAGCAAAGGCTACGTGATGGAACTTGGCTCTCACGTAGGGAAAATCAAAGACGAGTATTTGGATCTATATCCCATCATCGAGGAATTCGAGCAAACCTACGACCCCGATTTAGTGAATTCTTAATCTTGTGGGTTCAATACGATTTCTCGCGCGTAGTCGAGTTGTTTTTGCGTGACTTTGCCACCGGAAATGAGCGACGCGACTTCGTAGATCTTTTCTTCTAACGATAATTCGGCGATTTGGGTGGTGGTACGTCCGGCGTTGACCGATTTGGCGATCAAGATGCCATGATCGCTTCTTGCCGCGACTTGAGGCATATGGGTAATCGCGATGACTTGGCTTTCAAGGGAAATCTCTTTGATTTTGGCGGCGACTTTGGAGGCGGCTTCGCCGCTTAAGCCGGTATCGATTTCATCAAAGATGACCGTGGCGACTTTATTGGCTTTGATGAACAAAACCTTCAAGGCGAGCATGATGCGGCTTGCTTCGCCGCCTGAGACGATTTTGGAGAGACTCTTTAAGCCTTCGCCGACGTTGGTTTCGATGAGGAAATCGACTTGGTCGATGCCTTCGGGGCCAAAGATCGTATCGGGGTCTTCTTCCTTATAGGGAACGAAGTCGATACGGAAGTCGCAATGGAGCAACAAATCGTCGAGATTGCGTTTGACGTCGCGTTCGATGGTCTTGGCGACTTGCTTACGGTAAACGGTAAGTTCGCTCGCTTTGGCAAAGGCGGCATGGCGAAGCGTCTTGGCCTTTTCTTCGGCTTCGGCGATTTTCCCATCGATATCGGAACCTTCGCCGAGCATGGATTTGAGTTCGCG
>JBGUWA010000247.1:0-3043 GCA_045220635.1 Candidatus Alloenteromonas sp.
GCGGGAGAAACGCGACGGGCCGCGGCCTGCTGTTGCGATTTACTTACGAACTAACGGCAAAGGGAAAACCGACAAGGTCTTTAGGGTATCTATGCTTTTTCTTTTACTTTTGGCCGTAGAATTTCCGCTTGTCTTTGTACATCTGGAAATCGGCTTCGTTGAGGGCTTTCTCGATTTCCTTATGGTTATCGGTGATCGCATACCCCGCGGCGAAGGAAACGTCGCGTTGCTTCGCGAGGACATGGAGGTCGTCGATGTATTTCCGAATCTTTTCTTCGTCTACGGCTTTGAGGATGACGACGAATTCGTCTCCGCCGACGCGGAAGATGGCGTTGCCTTCGAAGACGTCGTTAAGGACCTTCGCCGCGCGTTTGATGAGTTCATCCCCCGCCAAATGGCCTTGTTGGTCGTTGACTTTCTTTAGGCCATTGATGTCGAGGAAGACTAGTCCCATCGGGGTATCGTCGGACTCCTCCACCCCATGCATGTAGGCGTTAAGCTTGTTCCGGTTATATAGACCCGTCAGCAAGTCGACGGAAGATAGCTTGGTTAACTGACCCAAAAGCAACTGGTTGGCGATCTGCGAGCCCAAGACGAAGGTGGTGATTTCCAAAGCCTCCTTGATCATGGGGGTATCATCGGCTTCGAAGTTGCTCACCCACATATAGCCAAGGACCTTGTTGACGGATTTGATGGGGAACAAAGCCAAGGAATGGATGTTGTTCTCGGATAAGGAGCCAAACCATTCGGGGGCGTTTTCCTTAAGGAAGTCCATGCCCTTTTGGTTGTTGACGATGACGCAGTTGCCGTTTAGGGCGACCAAATCATCCCAGGTCTTTACGATGCGGTAGAACTTCTCGCTCATGAACTGGTCCAAGGAGGTCGGCGTGGCATGGGGGTCGCGGTTTTGCGCGAGGACCTCGAGTTTTTTGTTCTCGTCATCCACGAGCAAGATGCAGCAAAAGACCGCGTTGCAGATGTTGCGGATTTCCTTCGCCACGTTGGATAGCGATTGGTTGAAGTCCACCGTATTGGCGAGTTGCAACGTGGTATTGAGGACCTTGTTATAGATGTCGCCTCGAGGACTGGCGAGCAGCTCGGGGTTGAAGACGTCGTTGATCTCCATGATGTAGAGGCAATAGGAAAGCTCTTCGGACTCCTCTAGCAGAGGAACGAAGATCATGTGCATCCAGGACTTGAAGTATTCGGGGTAAGCGTAGGAATGAAGGAGTTCCTTCTTGATCGCGCAGCGATAGCAAAAATCCTCGAAGTTCAGGTTTCGGGCCAAGAAATCGGTATAGAGGCTATTGGGGATGAATTCCTTTTTGGTGTACGCCTCTCCCGAAAAGGAGTTTCGATACCCGTCGTTTCCTTCCACGACGCGGATTTCGCCATAGCCATCGGCAGTGCGCTGCACCGAAATGACGCATGCGTTATGACGGATGCTTTGGCATAGTTCTCGAAAGTGATTCTCGCTCATGGATGGATAAATAACCCCAAAGGGAAGATTTACATAAATATACCATCAATCCCCCTATCCATGAAGAAAAACCCCACGCGCAGATATAAACCCCAAAGCACATCCGAGGCCACTTCCAAAGGAATCGTCTATAATCTCCTTCCGATGACACAAAGCAATTCGCGCATCCGCCGTTTGTCGTTACTCGGGATGATCTTGGTAGTCATCCTTTGGGGTTTGGCTCCTCTAGCAGGCAAATACCTCTTCAACGAAAACGCTTATACCCCCGCTTTGCTTATCGCTTGCCGTGGCCTGGTCTCCGTCATCGTTCTTGGCCTATTCCTGCTTTTCACGGGCAGGTTCAAGAAGATCACCAAAGCCTATTGGATCTGTATCCCCGCAGGTTTGATCATGGGTTCTGCGTATCTTTTCCAGTTCATTGGCCTAGAATCCACGAGTTTATCCAAGAACACCTTCCTAGAAAGCTTCTCCGTCATCGCCGTTCCCATCACCATGTTGATCCTCACCAGGAAGCGCCCCGCCTGGTATAGCGTTCTCGCCGCGGTCTGCTGCTTTGGGGGATGCTTCATCTTATGCGGAAAAGGCTGGGACTTCTCCTCGATGTTCACCACCCCTACCCTAGGCGATATCTTCTCCGCGATCGGCGGATTCCTCTTTGGGGTGAACATCGCCTTCACCAAGGTCTTTGGCAAAGACAAGGACCCCTTTGTCTATGTCTTTTTCCAGTTGCTGATCATGACCGTCATTTCCTTTGCCTACGCTTTGCCCTTTGAGAAAGGCTTAACCTTCTCTTGGGCAGTACCGCATGTCTTCACGTTGTTATTCCTTGCCGTCGTCTGCACGATCGGTTGCTGGGTACTTCGTACCATCTGCATCAAAAACGTCTCCGCGACCACCTGCGCCGTCCTTAACCCGATGTCCGCGGTGCTGGCGACATCCTTAAGCATCGCCTTCATGATGGAACAATTCTCTTGGAACGTCTTGGTCGGCGGTATCATCATCACCTTATCCATCATCTTCTCCGGCGTCATGGATGCCCAAAAGGAAAAGCGACAGGAAACCGCGATCATCCCTGAGGAATAAGCGCGATTCCCTGTTCAACTTAATCGAGATTAAAGCGCCCATTGAGGACTTTTTTGATAGCCCATTTGAAAAGCCCTCCAGGAAGGTTCGAGGAGGGCTAATGAGTTAGGGATGAGGATTAGCGTTCTTTGCGTTTACGTAGTGCGAAGAACAAGCCACCGGTGACGACTGCGCTTAGCGCAACAGCGATGACGATTGGTAGGGCGGCGTTGCCGTTTGCGCTTCCAAGCGGAGCAGCGCTGGAGCCATTCGCGTTCAAGACAAGTTTGCCGGAAGCAATGCGACCAATGAAATCGTTCAACGTGGCGGTTCCATATCTTTGCAGGATATGGTCGTAGCAGGCGATCGCATCTTCGATAGCCGTTCCGCCTTCGACGCTAACAACGTTGGCCAAATCGCCTCTATCTGCGCCGGAAAGAGCCGCAAACTTAGCGGAGAGGCACTCCCAGAAGCGATCAAGGCTTGCAGAATGGTCCGCGC
>JBGUWA010000248.1:0-3498 GCA_045220635.1 Candidatus Alloenteromonas sp.
ACCGTTGGGAGGCGTCTCGGGGGAAGGGTTATCGCCAAACAACCAGGCCCGGGCCGCCTCCCAACCGTCTCTGATTGTTTGGCAGGCAAATTATACCATCGGGCGGGTTATCCATCATTTGCTGGTGTATCTAGATGGAAAAACCCATGGACTTTACAAAAGAAAAACCACGGATGTTGGCCGTGGTGATTCTTCGGGTTTGACGGATTACTTCTCGTCTTTGCTGACATGAAGGACTTCCTTGCCGCCGTAGTAGCCGCATTTGGGGCAAACGCGGTGCGAACGGATCATCGCGCCGCAGTGCGGGCAAGCAACGAGGCCGGTGACTTCAAGTTTGAAGTGCGAGCGGCGAAGTCTTTTACGGGTTTTCGAGATACGTCTCTGAGGTACTGCCATTTTTTGCTTCCTCCTGGTTGCAACGGGGCAAATTAAACCCTCTTCGCGTCGAGCCGTCAACGCAAAAATTTAGAAGATGTCAAAAAAAATCCGAATTAGTCCGATGCTATCTTGCTATCGTAGGTAACGAAACCAAAGGTGTTTCGCTGCGATTCTTCGCCTGGAACGGTCACCAAAAGGTAGTTTTCGGTATGCCCCTTAAGCGTTTTGGAGGACTCATCGTATTCTTCGAATAGGACTTCCATGGATTGCCCATAGAAGCGTTCTTCATATTGCTTGCGGAGCTTCTTCGATAAGGCGAGCAATCGGCGCACCCGATCCTTTTTGATCTCCGGGGGCAAGTCTTTCAGGGTCGCCGCGAAGGTATTGGGGCGGCTCGAGAAAGGGAAAACGTGGATTTCGGCAAAGCCGACCTTGTCGCAGAAGGCCAAGGTCTGCTGGAAATCCTCTTCCGTCTCCGTCGGGTAGCCCACGATCACATCCGTCGTGATCGCGATATCGGGTCGCACCGCACGCAGGGCCACCGCTTTTTCAAGGAAACGCGCCGTGTCATAACGCCGCTTCATGTCTTTGAGCACCTTGTCCGAGCCTGCCTGCAACGGCATATGAACGTGCGACACGATGGTTGGGCAATCCTTAAGCAACGCCAAAAAGGCGTCGTCGACTTCCTCTTCTTCTAAAGAAGAAATGCGGATTCTCCTTAGTTTGGGGCAACGACGAACCAGATCCCTAAGCAAATCCACAAGGCCATATTCGCCTGCGAGGTCTCGCCCATACATTCCCGTATGGATGCCCGTGATGACGATTTCGCGATACCCCTTCTCAACGAGCGCCTCCGCTTCTTCTAAGACGCGGCGAGGTTCCCTCGAACGGGAATTGCCACGGAGCTGAGGGATGTAGCAATACGAACAAAAGGCGTCGCAGCCATCCTGTACCTTAAGGTACGCCCTGGCGTTTTCGGTGTAGGCCGAGGTGGCCAACTCTTCATATTCTTCCCGTCTCACCGATGGTTTGACGTCGATGATCGGCGCATCGCCCTTGTTAAACGAAGTCAGGTACTCCACCGCTTTGTTTCGGTTCGCGGTGCCTAGGACGATATCCGCGCCAGCGTGGACGCATTCCTTCGCGTAGGCTTGCGTATAACAACCCATGGCCAATAACGTCGCTTCGGGGTTCTTCTTATGAAGGGAGGAGATGTGTTGACGCGATTTCTGCCCCGCTTTGGAGGTGACGGAGCACGTATTCAAAATCAGGAACCGCGCTTCTTCGGGATTCTCGGTCAGTACGAAGCCATGAGAAGAAAGCTCCGCGGCCAAAGCGCTGGATTCGTAGGCGTTTACCTTGCATCCAAGGGTGTGAACAAAAAATGAGTTATTCATCTTCGACGATGCGTTCGATTTCCGCAGAATGCTTGATTTCATCGGCATTAATTTGATAAATCAATCTACTAGAAATCAACTGATTTTGTACTAGAAAATTAATCATTGCCTCACGGTCGTCACGGTAATAGGCGTCCACCACCGGAAGGATGCGTTCCATCATGTGGTTCGTGTTCCTGCGACCGAGATATCGGTCGAATAAGGCAATCGTCGCGTCGAGGCGACCTTGAGTGTTGATGATATAGATGCAGAGGGAGTCGTAATCGAAGAAAGCAGCTGACGATGGGGTTTTCTTGACCAAAATGAGGTTCGTGAAGTTGGAATCGAACACCTCATAGCCATACGTATCGAAAGGATCGATGGCCACTGCTTGTAACCCTGCCCCACGCATGGCTTTCAACGGCTTCTCGCCAAGGCGAGTGACCTCGGAATCGTAGATCGCGTTGATGGAACGGGGCAAAACGGGGATATAGATCTTCGTATCGCCGGAAACGAAATAGTCCAAGCTTTCCTTGGCTTCGTCGACGGCGGCGATGATCGCGGACTTTTCCTTTTCGGTCATGCTCCCGCCGCGCGTATGCACTGCCCTAGAGGCGGAAACGTAGGCCTCATCGATGATTTTCTTGTTGATGATGCCGCGAAGGATGATGTTCGCGCGAATGATGTCGAAGGGTTTTTGGGCGCGGTAATACCGTTTGTAGTTCTCAAGAGTGTTCAGCAACGCGAAGTGCGCGAGGAAAAAGCGATTCTCCGCGCCGGAGTTGAAACCGCTGGTGCGTTTTTGCTTCTTTTTTAGCGTTTCGAAAAGGTCCATAAACGGTCACTCCGTCGCTCCCGCGATGATCGAGGCGCAATATAACGCCGCCGTTTCGGCCCGTAGAATGCGTTTTCCGAGGCTGACGGGTACGAATCCCGCCTCCTTGGCTAACGCGGCCTCATGCGCCGAAAAACCGCCTTCTGGGCCAATCACCACTAAGACGCGATTGCCTTTGGCGATGTCTTTGGTGGCGTCCATGAGGGTTTTGCCCTTCCCCGCCTCTTCTTCGTAGGCGAAAAGCTTCAGGTCGGCGTTGATCTTCAGGATGTCTTGGAACGCCAGGTAATCCCAAACCTCGGGGATGAGGTCGCGACGGCATTGAAGCGCCCCTTCTTCCGCCTTCTTGCAAAGGCGTTGGTATTTGTTGTCCTTCGAGGTTGGCTTCACGACGGTGCGGCCGCTGGTGAAGGGAAGGAAAATGGAGACGCCAAGCTCGGTTCCTTTTAGGACGATGAGGTCGTTATGGTCGCCTTTTAAGACGCCAAAGGCCAAGAAAAGCTCGATGTCGAGCTCTCTTTTGTTCTCCCGAGGGTGCAAGACGACGTTATCTAAGGGATCCAGGCTTTTGACTTCGCATAGATAAGAGACCGCGTCGTCGCTGACTTCGAGTTTCTCGCCGACGCGGGTGCGGCGAACGTTCAAAAGATGATGGATCTGCTTTCCATCGATGATGGCTTTGTTGTCCAGGATCGTGCCGAAGTAATGCTGCATTAACGGAGGAACTCTCCTTTCCCGTCTTTGGGGGATTCAACGCGTAGATAGTAGATGCCAAGCAGGATGTGAAGGAGCCATAAGAAGGCAAAGGGAATCACGAAAGCCCAGGCGTTATCGAGGATTCTGGTGAAAAACATCGGTAGGCCAAACGCCAAAACGAAGAAAATGGTCAACCCCAAGGCGACGAAGCCG
>JBGUWA010000249.1:0-2236 GCA_045220635.1 Candidatus Alloenteromonas sp.
AAGAATCTGCCTTTATCTTCGCTGCAGTGGTCCTATGATGGCAAGAGGCTTCTGACCCCGCTTGGTATGGGCGTGAAGCTTTTCTCCTTTGCTTTCCCAAAGCCAAGCTATATCGACCCCAACGACAAAGTCACGTTAGTGGGGCAACTGCAATTAGAGGAATACCGGAATGGTATTACCTTGAATTTCCGCGTCAGCGAGGCCAAAATCATCCATGGGGGAAATTTCTAGATGCCCGAAGAAAAGAAACTCGTACCCAATGGCGGTTATCCGATGCACCGCTTCGAAGACCTTGAGGCCATCTATTTCGTATACATCACCCGCCCTGAAGACCGCGCGTTGATTCGTAAGGCCTACGAGTTCGCCGCCGATCAGCATAAAGAACAGGTCCGTCGTTCGGGCGAACCTTATATCCAGCACCCCATCGAGGTTGCCTATATCTGTTGCCAACTCCAAAGCGGCCCCGCGACGATCGCCGCCGCCTTCCTTCATGACGTCGTCGAAGATACCGAGACGACGATTGAGGATATCGAACGCATGTTTGGCGAAGAAGTGGCCAAAATCGTCGACTCTTTGACCAAGATCCAGCGCATGAAGCTTTCGCACATGACCGCGGAAGACTTCGAAGCCGAGGATCACCGTAAGATCTTCCTTGGCATGGCGCGTGACGTGCGCGTCATCATCGTCAAGCTCGCCGACCGTCTCCATAACATGAGGACGCTAGACTCGCTTGCGCCTCATCGCCAGATGGCGTTGGCGAAAGAGACCCTCGAGGTGTTCACCCCGATCGCGCATCGCTTAGGTATCTATACCGTCCAAAGCGAACTTGAAGACCTCTCGTTGAAGTATCTTGAACCCGAGAAATATAAGACGATTTTGAATCTCGTCAACGAGAAGTATGAGAACCGTCGTAGCTCCCTTGAAGGACTAAAGAAACGCATCGCCGACTTGCTGCTTTCCCACGAGATTCCCTTTAAGATGGAGTCGCGCGTCAAGTCGATTTACTCCATTTACAAGAAAATGTATAAGAAAGGTCATTCTTTCGACGACATTTACGATATTTTAGCCATTCGTATCATCACGAAGTCCGTTTTGAACTGCTATGAAATCCTCGGAATGATCCATTCGACCTATAAGCCGATCCCGGGTCGATTCAAGGATTACATCGCCATGCCTAAGCCCAACATGTATCAGTCGCTTCATACCTCGATCTTGACCGGCGACGGCCAAGTCTATGAAGTGCAGATCCGTACCGAGGAGATGGACTCCATCGCCGAGACGGGCGTGGCCGCCCACTGGAAATACAAAGAAGGCGCGAACTATAACGCCAAGACCGAGATGAAGGAAATCGAGGAAAAGCTGCACTGGTTCCGCGACTTCCTCACCGTCAGCTCCGAGCATACCGGCGCCTCCGCCTCCGAGTATATGGCGGCGCTTTCCAATGACATCTTCGACGCGAACGTTTACGTCTTCACGCCTCTAGGCAAAGTCATCGACCTTCCTACCGGCGCGACCACCTTGGACTTCGCTTACAAGATCCACACCAAAGTCGGCGACTCCGCGGTTGGGGCGGTGGTCAATGGGCAACTCGTTCCTTTGAACACCGTTTTAAAGACGGGCGACGTCTGCGAGATCCGCACCTCGAAAAACGCACAACCCAACGACTCTTGGTTAGAGATCGCCAAAACCTCGTCCGCGAAAGGACATATCCGTAAAGCCTTGCAACGTCGCGACGCCGACTTGTTACGACAAGAACGCATCAAAGCGGGCAGGCAATCATTGATTGACGCCTTCAAGATGCAAGACATCGACGAAGCCGAAATGGTGCGCCTCATCGAAGGTTCGCAAGCCTTGAAGAACGAATACCATTTCGATACCTTTGAAGACCTCTGCGTCATGGTCTATGGCAAAAACCCCTCGCCGGGCGCGGTCATCGACATGCTCAAGGTCCGTAAGAAACCCAACGCCTTAAGCCGCTTCAAAGCCTCGCAAGTCCGTCCCAACGAAGACAAAACCCCCGTCGAAGTGAGTGGGGGCATCACCGGCTTAGCCATTTCCCTTAGCCAATGCTGCTGCCCGATTCCAGGAGACGACATCGTCGGCTATATCACCCGCGGCAAAGGCATCACCGTCCATCGCCGCAGCTGCAACAACGTCGCTTCAGGCAAACGCCTCATCGACGTGCACTGGAAAGAAGACTTGGGCATCTCCGTTTATCCCGTTGACATCACCGTTT
>JBGUWA010000250.1:0-5211 GCA_045220635.1 Candidatus Alloenteromonas sp.
CGCCAACCTCAACCCGGATGGAGAGATTCAAAACATCTCCTACTTCAAGTACACGTTCTTCCTCAAAAACGTGGGTACCGTCGCCGCTCGTTACGATCTCAAGGTCAACATCTTGGAAAACGAGCCTTCCACAGACAAAAACCCCCGTTACCTCGACGAGACGTTGCGCGTAAAACTTTATGATAACGACGCGACGCTCAACGAACATGACGCGACCGTGTACGCGAAGAGACGCTCGATTCCTTATAGCGATCGAAACACGGGCGAAGTGGTTTGGAATACGCCGATCTCGGTTACCGAAAAAGAGGCAAGCTCCACCAACCCTTTCCAAGGGTATGCGGAGATGTTTGAGACGGATACGTGCATTTGCACGATCACGACCGACACGTTCTTAAGAAATGAAGTGAAACGTTACACGTTGGTGACCTGGTTAGAGGGCTACGATGAGTCCTCCGACTGGACCTTGCCAGCTCCAGAAGGTGCGAAGCTAAAACTAGGAGTCGAAATTAAAGCTTATGAAAATTAACAAAGCAAAACTATTGGTTGGTACTTTAGCCATTGCCTCCGTTGCTGCTACTGTTGGTTCGATTTCTGGCACCGTCGCTTGGTTCCAGTACAGCACGCGTTCGACCATCGCTTACAGCGGTGCCGCCGCTCACGTTTCCGAGAACCTTCAGATCCGCCTTAGCCGCCCCGATGTGGGCACCTCTGGCCAAGATGGGTATGTTCCAGGCTACCAAACGGGCGCAGAAGAAGGCTGGAAAGCCGATCTTACTCGCGATGATATCGCAGCCTATTTGACGAACGTTCGTGGTGAAGGAGCAGACCACAACCTTCGTCCTGTTACCTCTGGCGCGTTCCTTTCTGCAGAAAACAAGGCCGCCAGCACATTCTATAAGAGTCCGATTTATCAATACTCCCATATCTATGCTACGGATTGGGAAAAGGCGGACGCCATGGATTTCATCGAATTGCCCGTTGAACTCCGTGTTCTTGATCGCAATGGCAAAACAACGAACGAATTCCTCGCGAAGGATGTCTATTTGACCGATCTTACCGTCGAAGCTTCCGCGAACAATGGTTCGAAGAAAGATATTTCTCCCGCGCTTCGCGTAAGTTTTGACACCGCGGACAAAGATGTCACTTTCTCGCTCAACGCCGACACCGTTGCCACGACCGGTAAGCTTGACCTCAATGGCGATAACAACCCTGATAAAGCCAAAGGCTATGATTGGCAACAACTTGCTGATTACGTTTATGGTGACGACGGGGCCGTGGAAAAGACCACCCAGATCGCGAAAACCGTTGACGCCGACCACAAGACCTACATTGCTGACGACACCGATCCGAAGAATTTGGTTGGTAACGCTCTTGGCGCGACCACGAAGACCAATGTCTTCAAAGTCACCGTTCGCATCTATATCGAAGGCTGGCAGCTGCTTGATTCCGAAACCCTTGTTGCCGAGGCTACCTATGAATCCATGGAAGCCTTGAACACCGCGAAAGGTCAAGAAGGTTTCAAACTCGACAAACTCTACAAAGTTGGCGACACCTTCTATGAATGGGACGCTACTCTCAACGAGAATGCGGGTGGTTGGAAAGTCCGTGAGCCTGCGCAAAGCGCGATTTGGGATGATGATTCCTATGCCGATGCCAAATTCAATGTTGGTATGCGTTTCGCCGTTAATGCTCACGACGACGCAACGGATCACCCCGCTGAATAACCCCTCAACCACACTTTAATTTCATAACTCTTACGTTTTTCCGCACAGCCACATGAAGATCAAAGGACTTAACATAGCCATAATCTCGCTGGCTTGTCTCACCGTCATCGCTCTTGCAGGGTCGTCCCTCGGAACCTTGGCCTGGTACGCATACTCCACGCGTGCCACCGTAGCCTATTCCGGGACGGCCGTGCAGAAGGCGGAGCAACTCCAAATCGGGTTGGAATGGGACGCGACGCATTACCCCGTCAATGGGGATATCGCCCGCGACTACAAAACCACCTATGAGGCAAGCTTCGAAACCATAGGAAATAAAACCTATTGTTTTATGGCAGCTGGGTCTGGCTTCTCGTCCTTAGGCGTCAGCAGATACCTCAACATCCATGGCTACGCGACGAACGAAATTCCCCCGGTCACAAGCAGGTCTTATGACTTCGACCAGGATTTAGAGCTTTATGAATCTCCCACGTACGGCTATCCCAACAGTATCAATACTGCGGCGAAAGCCCGTTACGTGAAACTCCCCTTCGCGTTCCGCATCCAAACCACCTCTTCGGGAACCGCCGAATATGCTGGCGACCAAAAAATCTGGCTTACCGATGTCACGGCCGCGACGGACGAGGACAATAATGGCAAAGACGTCAAAGATGCCTTGCGCATCCACGTCCATAACCAAACCGAAAAAACCATCGATGACAATCAACGCAAGTTCATTCTGCATCCCACCGCGGAAAGCAGTGGTGCCACTCCCGTTGCGGGTCTATTGGACCTCAATAGCGATGGCATCTACGACTATGGCGACCAAAAGATCAACAACGTGACCAAAAGCGTAGAGTACATCTATGGTGGCCACACGATCAAAAACGATCGCCAACCCGCTCGCTTCGACGAAACGACCTTTGAGAACATCAATGGCGTTGCCGGAGCGACCAGCATGACGCAAAGTTCCACTTTCGTTGCCCAACACGCTGCAGGCGTGTACGGGTATAGCACCTACACGGACATCGACCGTGATGAAGCAGCCTATTATTCGTTCAACGACATCAAGCCTCACGAGAATAACAGCAACTTCTCGGATGGCATCCCCATCGCCTATACGTCTTCCACGGGCGTGGCTTTGTGCACGTTGACGGTCTGGCTTGAAGGTTGGGACCACGCCATCATCGACAAAAACATTGGCGCTAAGTTTAACTTAGGCCTGCAATTCGAAATCAACCGAGTTTAATTTTCATGAAAAGAAGCCGAGTATTTATCGCACTCCTGTCCCTCAGCGCGGCCCTTGCGGCCGCCTCGGCTTCTTTTTCTATCGCGTGGTACGCGTCATCCACGCACCTACGCGTAGAGGAAATCGTGATTGAGGCCGACGCGACAAGGTCCCTTACCATCGCCACCGCGATCGATGGCGAATACAAAAGTGACCTACACCCCCAAGACCTCAAAGCGGTAGGGCACTTCGCCCCCGTCACCACGGCCTTCACGAAAAACTGGTTGGGCATCGAAGACAAACCGAAATTCTACGACATGTCCCATCCCTATACCTTGGAAGGGGACCCCAAGCTATACGAAGGTTCGGAGAGCTACTATTTCAGCCAAGAGCTCTTCCTCAAGTGCGACGACGATGCCATCGTTGGCATCGACGCGGAACAGTCCACCTTCACCCCCGACAAAGCCAAAAACGCGACTTATGCTCGGGAATTGGCATTAGACGAAGGCTATGTTGAAGGCACGCCGGAATATGATGAATACTTCGCTTATACCGCCGACCGTCTCAACCTCATCCACCAAGCCGGCCGCATCTCCGTCTTGGTCGATGACCAATACCTCGTCTACGATCCGATCGCCAACGAAAGCGGCCCCGTCTACCTCGCTGGTGCCCTCGACAACACGAACAACCGTCACTATGACACCTATGTCAGTTCCGCCGACAGCCAGGCCTATGAAGTCTGCTACGGCCAACTGCTTGATGGACATAGCCGCGACGAACTCGTCTACGTCGAGCCGGATCCCGACCCAACCCCCGTCGAAGAATATAACGCCTTCGACGCCGACCACGATCCAAACGCGTTTGCGTTGGATTTCGAGGCAAGCCAAGCCTTATTCGCTACCGAAAACCGCTTGACCAAGGCCGAACTTGGGTCGCAACTTCAGATGCCGCAGTTCCACTTCGATATGGCTGCCCACACTCCGAAACGAGTGGTGGTGAGCTTCTACCTCGAAGGGTGGGACCGCGATTCCGTCAACTACGTCATGGGCGCAAGCTTCGACTTGACCCTCAGCTTCAGAATCATCAGGGAGAAATAGCTTATGGATGCTTACTTTCAATACCTACGTGAACTTCTCATCCGCTTCTTCAGCGACTTAGGAACGTTCTTCTACAAAGTCTTCGCCAAACCCTGGGAAGACGTGCCGGGCAACTTTAGCTATTACCATTCCCTCCTCGCCCAATATAGCGCCGACTTCGGTTTCTGGGGTTGGTTCCTTTGGGCCATCTTCCTGCTGTTCTTGCTCGCCCTTATCTCCGGCATCGTCTATGGCATCGTCGTCTTGCTCCGTCGCTACATCCGCTTCGTCAAACGCGAAATCGACAAAGACGGTCTCCGCGCCGAAATCTACCGCTTGAACAACGAGCTCTATCGCTCCGTCCAGGAAAAAGACAAGATCCTGAACATGAAGTCCACCTACATGGGCTTCGCTCCGGAAGATGTCGCCGGAAGCGCCGCCGCTCCCGCCGCGGCTGCCGCTGCGCCGGGTTCCGCCGAAGCCAACAACTCGCGCTTCCCCAAACTCGTCACCGTCGACCAGAAGTACAAAGATCGCGACATGACCTTGTTCCCTCGCGAAGGCCTCTCCCTCGAAGAACTCTGCAACGCCTTCCGTAACTATGCCGCGTCTAGGCTTCAGCTCTACTACAAAATCGATGCCATCCGTCATTTGTTCGCCGGCATCGGCACGTCCAAGCTCATCATCCTCGAAGGTATTTCCGGTACTGGTAAAACCTCCATCACGACGGCGCTTGGCCGCTTCCTCTCCAACCCCTCCACGCTCGTTCCGGTCCAGCCTTCTTGGAAAGACCGTTCCGAACTTCTTGGCTACTACAACGAATTCACCAAGAAATTCAACGAGTCCGAATTCCTCCGCGCTTTGTACGAAGCCACGTATCGTCGTGACCTCAACATCATCGTCCTCGACGAAATGAACTTGGCGCGTATCGAGTACTACTTCGCCGAATTCCTCTCCATCATGGAAATGACCCAAACCGAAGACTGGGTCATCGAACTCGTTCCCTCCAAGATGCCGGGCGACCCCGAGCATTTCACTGAAGGCAAGCTCGTGATTCCCCAGAACATCATGTTCTTCGGCACCGCCAACAACGACGACTCTACCTTCACCATCGCCGATAAGGTCTACGACCGTGCCATTTCCATCTTCTTCGACGACAAAGGCCGTCCGTTCGATGCCATTGACACCGACCCGATGATCATTCCGT
>JBGUWA010000251.1:0-4925 GCA_045220635.1 Candidatus Alloenteromonas sp.
GATAAGCTTGCCGTTGATCGCGCCAAACTTCTCGATGTCTTCATAGTCGCCTTTTTCAAGGCCGAGAGTCGAGTAGACGATGGGCGATTTCTCGACGAGGATGGGCGAGAGGAACAAGGCGGAGGCATAAACGATATGGGCAAGACGCGCCATAACGCCTTCGAGTTCTTCTTTCTTCGCGGGATCTTTCGCTAACGCCCAAGGCGCTTTCTCTTCGATGTATTTGTTCGCGCGGGAAACGAGATCCATGACCTTCACATAGGCTTCGGTGACTTGGAGGTCGTCGTTGAGGGTTTCATAAGCGACCTTTGTGGCGCGAACGAGTTGATCGAGTTCGTTATCGAGGTCATCGAACGCGGCTTTGTATTCGGGGATGACGCCGCCGAAGTACTTGATGATCATCGAGGCGGTGCGGTTGAGGAGGTTGCCGAAGTTATTCACGAGGTCTTGGTTAACGCGCATGATGAATTGCTCGGGGGTGAAGGTGCCGTTTTGCCCAAACGGAACTTCCGAGACGAGGTAATAACGGACGGCATCGACGCCATAACGTTCGATAAGGGGGTAAGCCGAGATGGCGTTGCCTTTGGATTTGCTCATCTTGCCGTCTTTCATCATGAGCAGGCCATGGACGAAGACGCGGTTGGGACGACGCAAGCCAAGGGAGTTCAGGAACATCGGCCAATAAATCGTGTGGAAACGATTGATGTCCGCGCCGATGACGTGAACGATTTCGCATTCCTGGTCCATCCAGAATTTTTGGAACAAGGAATCGTCTTCCTGAAGATAGCCTAAGGCCGTGATGTAGTTGGTAAGCGCATCAAGCCAAACATAGACGACGTGGCTTGGGTCTTCCACGACCTGAATGCCCCAAGAGAAGCTGGTACGGGAAACGCAGAGGTCCATCAAACCCGGCTTGATGAAGGTGTTGATCATCTCGTTTTTGCGGGATTCCGGGGTGATGAATAAAGGGTTGGAATCATAGTATGCGAGCAATTCGTCCACGTGCTTTTGGCAACGATAGAAATAGGCTTCCTCGTCTTTTTGTTCGCAAGGTCTGCCGCATTCGGGGCAAATGTGCTCTTCGCCGACTTGAGTCGCGGTCCAATAGGCTTCCTCATGGACGCAATACCAACCCGTATAGGTGGAAAGATAGATGTCGTCTTGGGCGAGCATCTTGGAGAAAATTTTCTGAACGGTTTCGACGTGGCGAGGCTGCGTGGTGCGGATAAAGCCATCGTTGGAGATCTTCATCGCATCCCATAAGGAAAGGAAACGCGTCGCGATGTTATCGACGAATTCCTGCGGGGTAACGCCTCCGGCTTCCGCGTTTTTCTGAATCTTTTCGCCGTGTTCATCCAAACCGGTGAGGAAAAAGGTTTCGAATCCACGCATTCTTTTGCCGCGGGCAATGACGTCGCATAAGGTCGTGCAATAAGCATGGCCAAGGTGCGGCGAAGCGGAGGGGTAATAGATGGGGGTGGTGATGTAGAATTTCTTGCTCATAATGACTCCTGCCGGTCGAATGGGAACGGCCGTGACGGCCATATTGTATCATTCTCTATAGAGAAAGATAGTTAACCGCGCTTGGATAGAAAAAATCGGGGCAGGTCTTAGCCTTATTCCCCGATATTTTATCTTGTGCCGAACGCTTACTTCTTGCCTTGCGATTTGGCGAGCTTCTTGTTGAAGCGATCGATGCGGCCGTCGTTGGCGACGAAACGCTGCTTGCCGGTATAGAAGGGATGGCAGTTGGAGCAGGTATCGACTTTGATTTCCTTCAAGGTCGAGCCGGTCTCGAACGTCGATCCACAGGTCGTGCAGGTGACGGTGCACTTGTGGTAAGCGGGATGGATGCCTTCTTTCATGTTCGTTATCTCCTTTCGCCGTAAGACTCATGCGTTCTTACAGAGAGCGGGTAAATAATAGGGAACTCCAAAGGAAATTACAACTACTTTTCCACGCGCATATAGAAAAGCGCCCGGATAAGGTTACATTTGGGCGCATAATGTTTATTCGTGAACGAGTTCGATTTGCTCGCCAGGACGCACGAGCATCGATTTTTCGTAGGAGACCATCATGTCTTGCTTGATGTCGAAGAGCATGCCTGGCTTCATGTGATAGGGAATCAGGTGTTTGGGTTGGATGATGTTGGCCACGCGCGTCGCTTCTTCCGGCCCCATGTTGAAGATGCCGTCGATGGGCAAGAAGGCATAATCGATTTCCTTGCGGGCAAGGCGGTCCATGAACGGCATATAGCTGGTATCCCCCGCCACATAAACGCGAACGCCGTCGACATCGATGAGATAACCCACACACTCCAACGGGTTGTGCTTTTCGTTTCCCGCCGGCGTCGGATGGATATGAAAACCATGATAATCAAAGTCATAGTAGACGCCGTCTTTGAAGGCATCCGCGGCGCGAATGACGATGGTTCTTGAGGTCAGCGGAACGCGGTTGATCGCGTTATGGTCGTAATGCTCGTGAGTGATCAAAACGAGGTCGGCTTTGGGTTCGTAACCCTCTCCCGCATAGGGGTCGACATAAACGACTTTCCCCTCGCTGGAGGTGATGCGTAAAGACGCATGTCCTTGATAAAGTAATTTTGCCATCGCGACTATTATGGTGGGGTTTTGCATTATTTTCTACAAAAATAAGCGGAAATTGCGCGAAAAACGGAAAATGTAGCTGTTTTTGATTGGCAATATTTATTGCCATTTTTCGCCCCTTCGGTATCCTTTTAAGGACGCTGTTCCAGCGAAATTAGAAAGGACCTCCCTATGATCAGCAAATCCCTAGCGATCAAAGTGCTTAACGCGGCCCTCGCCACCGGCGGAGACTACGCTGAGCTCTATTTGGAGGAGAGCACCCCCGAAACCATCATGCTCGAAAACGGGCATGTCGAATCGGCGAGTTCCCCCCAAGGCTATGGCTGCGGTCTTCGCATCCTCTGCGGTTTCCGTTCCGTCTATGGCTATACTTCCGACCTCTCCGCGAAGAGTTTGCTCGCCTTGGCCGAAAAGCTTTCCGCCTCTTATGCCGAGCCGCGCAAATTCACCGTCGAGAAAATCGTCTCGCCCCGCGTGAAGAAAAACATCAACATCTCCGACCACGTCCGTGACGTCCCCGTGGACGAGAAAATCAATTATCTTAAGGAAATCTCGGGCATCATCTCTGCCGTCGATCCACGCATCGTTCGCGTTCAAACCGGCCTCTCCGCGGGTTATAAGAAAATCGAAATCTATAACGCCGAAGGGCCTGTCGGACAGCATTTCTCCAACGAAGAAGAGCGCACTCGCGTCTTCATGGTTGCCATGGCGGCGGGCGAAAAAGGCATCGAAACCTCTTTCTCTGGCCCTGGCGCTTCCGCGGGTTGGAGCTACTTCACCAACACCATCGACTACAAAGCCATCGCCAAAGACGCTGGCGAAAAGGCCATCATGATGCTTACCGCCGACGAATGCCCCTCGGGTCGTTACACGGTCGTCATCAAGAATGGCTGGGGTGGCGTTTTGTTCCACGAAGCCTGCGGGCATCCTCTGGAAGCCTCTTCCACCAGCAAAGGCCTCTCCGTCTTCTCCGAATCCATTGGCAAACCCATTGCCTCGCCCTGCGTTTCCGCTTGGGATGATGGCACCATCGCCAACGAATGGGGCAGCGACAACATCGACTCCGAAGGCGTTCCCACCCAGAAGAACGAACTTATCCGTGATGGCATCTGCGTCGGCTTCATGATCGACCGCTTCAATGGCCGTCGCCTCAACATGGCCCCCAACGGCACCAGCCGTAGGCAATCCTACAAATACTGCCCGACTTCCCGTATGTCCAACACCTACATCGCCGCGGGCAAGGACGATCCCGAGCAGATTATCAAAGACACTCCGTTAGGCATCTACGTCGCCAACTTCGGCGGCGGTTCGGTCGACCCCACCACCGGCGAATTCAACTTCTCCGCCTCGGAAGCCTATATCATCCGCGACGGCAAGATCTGCGAACCGGTCAAAGGTTGCACCTTAATCGGCACCGGCCAGGAAGTCTTGATGCAAATCGACCGCGTTGGCAATGACCTCGAACTCGGCCAAGGCAATTGCGGCGCCGCGTCTGGCTCCGTCCCCGTCAACGTTGGCCAACCCACCATCCGTCTCAAGGAAATCACCGTCGGCGGCAGAGGAGGTAAGTTAGAATGAACTTCAACCAATTCTTCGCGTTAGCCAAAGAAAAAGGCATCAGCGAATCGCAAATCCAAGTCAGCAAATCCAAAGCCTTGTCCATCAGCCTCTTCCGTCGCGAAATCGAAGACTTCCGCGTCAACGAGTCGCAAAACGTCATCGCCGCGGGCATCGTCAACGGCAAGTTTGGCTCTTCCTTAACCGAGAAGCTCGGCAAAGACACCTTCGATTTCTTGACCGACCGCATCCTTCTCACGGCCAGACTCAACGAAAAGAAAGAGGAAGCCGATATCTTCAAGGGTTCGGAAAAGTATCACAAGAAAAACGTCTATAACCCCGCGCTTGCGGCGGTTCCGACCGAGGAAAAACTCGCCCTCATCCAAAAGATCGAAGGCAAGCTCTATGACGCCGATCCCCGTGTCGCCGAAGTCGAAGTCGAATACTCCGAACATGAGTCTTCCAGCGAGTTCTATAACTCCTTCGGCTTGAAGCTCAAACAAAAGTCCAACTACTTCTACGTCGTCGCTAGCGTCGTCATGCGCGATGGCGAAGCCACCAAAAACAACTGGAAAGTCGTCTTGGACAAAGACCTCAGCGCCCTCAACGTCGATGAATTCGTCGCCGAGGTCGTCGACGGCGCCGCCAAGAAGTTCGGCGCGGATTCCATCGCTTCCAAGAAGTATCCGACCGTTCTCGACCGCGACGTCATGGCGAGCTTGGTCAACTACTTCCTCTCCTCCGCCATCGCGGATGAGGTCC
>JBGUWA010000252.1:0-1723 GCA_045220635.1 Candidatus Alloenteromonas sp.
GTATCCGTCTGCGGCGCTTTGTTTCTCGCCCCAGAAGCGGGAAAAGCTGTCCACGTAAGCGTTCGGCCCATCCTGATCTTCATCCCGCCGGTAGCGTCCCGTGAAAGCGTCATCGCAGCGGCGGAGATGAAGCTCCTCATCTTCATTGAATACGCGAAGCTCCTGCCAATATCCCGGGATGCCCGCCTCTTCAGGCGCAACGTTTTCGTCCGGATGGAGGGAGAGCGTGCCGTCCTTCCACTTGCCCCAGACAATGCCCTGCATGAGCCAAAGGACGACAAGAGCGTCCCCTGCCATATTTTCCCGAAGCAATGCTTCCATATCTTTCTTTTCTGAGATACGGCGGGCAATCTGCTTTACGTGGCAAGTGCATTTTTTCAAAACCAATCCGTCTTTTGCGGTTGCAGTTTCAAGGCTCATTTTGTCGCCTCCTTTTTCTTTCCGCTCAAAAACGCTTTCACATATTTCTCTTGCAATTCATCAAGACTGCCTTCCGTAAGGCTTCCGTTTTTGTCGAAACGGTAGGTTTCTTCGTTGAATTTGATTTTGCTGCCAAGTCCTTGAAGCGTGCCGCGCCCGACGGATTTTTCGCCGCCGATAGCGACCCGCCCCTGCCAAAGGTCGCGGAGCAGGAACAGCGCAAGGCCGATTTCCCTTGGTTGAGCATCTTTGATCCTGAAGCGGAGGAGGAAAGCTGTGCCGTCCTCCTTTTGCCAAAGCGGCTGACTGTTGAAAAGAGCCGAATCTATCGCACCGCCGGTGAAGCGGTCGATGCGGACACGGGTCTGTCCTACGGAGTGGACGTTTTCTTCCAACAAGCTCTCTTCCACTTGGAAGCGGCTCTTTTTCTTTTCCTCGTCCGTAGAGAAGCCCATAAGGTCGTTCAGGAAGGAATCGTCAAGTCCGAGCCGCTGCAAGATATGCTCTGCATGATGGCGAAGCACGCCTTTGAGACTAGTACCGGGCAAGACATAGCGTCCGTCGCTCATTATGGATACGGCGTCAAAGTCTTTTTCCTCTTTGCTGCCGGGCAATGGCTCCCGCCGTCCATAGTCCCGCACAATTATGGAAGTTCGCAGGGCAAAGTCCGCTGCCACGACCAGTTCATTTGAACTGCTGAGGCTTTTGCCCGTTTCGCCTTCCATGAGGTCGGAGGCTTTTTCCGGCGCAGGGTCTTTCTGTGCCAACCAAGAGCAGACGTCGTCCTTTTTGCTGAAGTCGTATAAGCCCGATCGGACGTTTTCGGCATGAACCTTGCCGAAACCTTTTGCGGTGATTGCGCCAAGAGAGATTCCGTCCATCATCTTTTCACGCAAAAGGAGCAGATTGTCGTAAATTTCGTTCCAGATTTCCTTATGGCATTGGCGGCGCGTGACGATGAGACGGAATGGACCGTTGGCTCCGCGATCCACGGCTTCATAGTCATATTTCGCGCCATCGACGCCGACGCCGGTGACGCTGT
Source organism: Candidatus Alloenteromonas sp. (assembly GCA_045220635.1). Lineage (GTDB taxonomy): Bacteria > Bacillota_I > Bacilli_A > RFN20 > CAG-826 > Alloenteromonas. Next base: position 1,463 of record JBGUWA010000252.1, read on the forward strand.
CGATTCTAACGCCGTCTCGCGTGATGATTTTTGCGTTGGTCAGGGGAACATCGTCAATAGCGATCATGCTCTGCCCTTCGTCGATTTTCCCGAAAAGAAGGTCGGCCGCTCTTTTGCCTTCATGGGTACGAAGGAATTCCCGCAAAACGCCGCAAAGGGAAGTGCCGGGAATAAACGGCCCTTCTTTGCCTTTCAGCACTCGAATATCTTCGTCCGCGCTGCGGTCATCCCCGCCGTCCCCTGCGCCGATCAAGAGCGGAG